>NZ_WTKZ01000031.1:0-14486 GCF_011378805.1 Pseudoalteromonas sp. Z9A6 | reverse complement strand
TTGAACAATAACCGCAAGTTTAATTTAAAGCGTCCACATCAGTTTTTTGGTCTGGGCTTTGGGGCAGGGCTTGCCCCTAAAGCGCCCGGTACATTTGGTACGTTTGCTGCCTTGCCATTCATTTTTATGACCATGTATTATCCGTTATGGCTGCAAATTGTATTTGCCGTTGTGATCAGTATATTTGGTATATGGGCGTGCGGTAAAACGGCTGATGATTTAGGCGTACACGATCATCCTGCTATTGTATGGGATGAAGTGGCGGGTTATTACATCACTATGATTGGCGCAGCACTTAGCTGGCAAACATTACTCGTAGGTTTTTTGTTATTTCGCTTTTTTGATATAGCAAAACCCGGCCCAATCCGTATGCTAGACAAACGAGTACATGGCGGTTTAGGTATAATGGCCGATGATATACTTGCGGGTATTTTTTCGCTTATATGTTTACAAGCGTTAATAAAAGTGGGTTTACTGTCCTTTTAATTTTAATTTTTATATTTGATTTGTTTAACTAGGTGGCAGCAATATGATGCGATTTTTACTGGTTTGTGTACTTATGTTGTGCGCGACGCCAAGTTGGGCTTCAATTACTGATTACGTAGTTAAGCAATGGAATATAAAAGATGGCCTACCGTCGCAATCACTTAAAAGTGTTGTGCAAGATCAGCAAGGCTATATGTGGCTTGGTACGCAATTTGGTTTAAGCCGTTTTGATGGTACAACATTTACAAATTACAACACGCAAAATAGTCCATTCTTGCCTAGTAATGGTGTTAATAAGCTTTTAGTCGATTCTAGTGGTTTGTTATGGGTAGGCACTAAAAGTGGCTTGGTAGTTATTAACCCAGCCACATTTGCAGCACAAGAATTTAATATTAAAGGTCCAGTAAGGGATATTCTTGAGGACTCTAAAGGTAGCATATGGATTGCGGCCAACGGCTTATACTATGTAGATAGAGGGCAAGTTGATTTACGCACTGAAGTAAATGGTCCTCTACCTATTGTTAATGCTACTGTGATCACACAAATAGTTGGCTCTGTTAGCCAAATGGCACTCTCTCCTGAAGGCATTTGGCTGGTTAATGATCGTCATTTATTGCGCCTTACAAAAAACTCATCAGATTTTTCTAAACTACGTTTAGAGCTTACCGCAAAAATATCGCTACCAGAGCGCTTAGCGCAAACCATAGTGCACGATTTATCATTTTTAAATGGTAATTTGTATATAGCTTCTGAGCTAGGTGCATACTTTTTAGATTTAGATGACGAGCTAAGACCTTTTCCTTTACCTAATGCAAATAACTCAGCCGTTTATAAGTTTATGAGTGATACCGATGGTGGCTTGTGGGTATCGACCTATGGGCGCTTATTATTCAGAGATAAAACCGGTGAGTGGCAATGGGTAGAGCCTAGCCAACTTGATCAAAGTATATGGTTTGCTGATATTTTTAGAGATGATAAAAATAACGTTTGGTTAGCAAGCTTTAGTGAAGGCTTGTGGCTTGCTCATGAAGGACGAGTCGAAAGGCATTCAGCAGTTTCAAACATGACCGAATCTGTTATGGCTATTAGCCAAGCACCCGATGGTAAACTGTGGGTTGCGAATAAAAGCGGCATTGGTTATTTCGATTTAGATAAAAGTTTTATTAATTTAGTCCCAAGTAGTAAATATGGGTACGCGTCAGTACATGATCTACAATTTGATGGTGAGCGATTATATATAGCCACAGGGCGCGGCTTATTTGTTTTTGAAAACAAGACACTTTACACCGTCCCTGGTCGAGCACTTCGCGATAATCCGGTATTTGCAATAAGTCGCTCTAGTAAAGGCGGCTTTTGGATTGGTACCGGACGCGGTTTATATCGATTAAATTATGCTGGTTTAACGCCTTTTGCCTATAACGCTTTTTTAGGTAGTAAGTTTATTACCTACGTATTAGATAAAACAAACTTTGGTGTGATTGGTACTAGTAAGGGCGCATATTACTTTACAGACCGTGGCATTGAAAAAATTGGCGACCAAACAACACTTGAAAGCGCATACGTTACTAGCGTGCTACATATAGATGGCGTGGGTATTTTAATCGGCTCTCTTAACGACGGGCTTTTTTACAGAAGTACGCAAGGGCAATGGCGTCAGCTCGATGCAGCTAATGGTTTACCGTATGGTTCTATATTTAGCCTAGAATATGATGAAAAGTTAAAGCATGTTTGGGTAAGCACCATGAAAGGTGTTTACAGAATGCCTGTAGAGCAATTTAAAACAGAAATAAAAAGCCTAAAAGTTGAAGAAGTAATTTCATCTTTTGACCGTCAACTCGATGGTAAAGCGAATCAATGTTGTAGCGGACTTGGGCATGATGCGGTAGCAGACACCGGAAATTCTATTTGGTACCCAAGCTTACAAGGTGTTGTTGAAATACCTAAAAATGTAGAGCTATTTGGCGTGCTTGCATTAAAGCCAACAATAGAGACAATAACAACGCCACTTCGTCATTTAACTACCGCTGCGCTTGGTAAAAAACCATCATTAGAAACAGACGAGCGTGATATAACGCTAACTTACACAGCTATTGATTACTATGCACCAAACAGCATTGAATTTAGATATAAACTAAGTGGCTTAGATAGTGACTGGCGCTATGCAAATACGCGACGTGAAGCTATTTATACTAACTTGCCTCCTGGCTCGTTTTTGTTTCAATTAGAAGCTAAGCGCCAAGGTGAAGACTGGGCTAAAGCGCAAGATGTAGAATACGGTTTTTTAGTGCCTGAGCGCTTTGACGAAACAATTTACTTTAGGCTTTTAATTACCAGTGGTTTTATTTTGCTTTTTTATCTCATTTTTTGGGTGTTTAGAGCACAAGAACGCAGAAAACAAGAAGCATTAGAGGGCTTAATCACTGAGCGTACCTTAGAGCTTCGCCAAGCTAATGATAAATTAGGCCAAGTGAATTCACAGCTTAAATTAGTGAGTCACTCAGATGAGCTAACAGGGCTACGTAGTCGCCGCTTTTTGTTTGATCAACTCCCTAAAGATATTGAGCACTTTCAACGTAATTCACAGTCGCTGCAGGCACAAGGTAAGTCACTGGTGCTGGTAATTATTAACTTTGATAACTTCAGCCGTATTAACGATGCGTATGGCCCAATTGCAGGTGATAGCTGCTTACAGCAAATGGCTGCATTGTTAAATTCGCGTACGCAGGGTTCTGACTATGTGGCACGTTGGAGTGGTGATGAGTTTTTATTATTATTACGTGACTTTAAATGCAATAAAATAGACAGCTATGCTTCAGAACTTTGTAAAGTAATAGCGGCTAATTCGTTCCAATTACCAAATGGAAAAACAACTAATATCACGGCATCAATTGGTTGGTCATTTTATCCATTACCTTTATTAGGCGGGCAGGTAATTAGCTGGGAAACCTCTATTAACTTGGCCGATATAGCACTGCATCAAGTTAAAAAGCGCGGTGGTGATGGTGTGGCTAATATTACGTTTGATGATCAGCTCGATGCATTTGAGTTTGAACAAAACTCTAATGTTGATCAACAGTTAGGTATTTTGCAAAGTAATGGCCTAGCTGATATTAAAGTGTGGATGCGTTGATGAGCAATATTTGACATTAAAAAAGGAGCCTAGGCTCCTTTTTTAATGTGCTCTGCATTTAAATGTATAGAAGTTAATTAATAAACGTTTTAATCGCGTTTAATATTCCTTGCTCGCCTAATCCCATTTCATCGTGCATTTCATCTTGCGTGCCGTGTTTAATAAACTCATCAGGAATACCTAAGTTAAGGATATTAATATCAGCCTTTTGCGTTGCCAAGTATTCATTAACTGCAGAGCCGGCACCGCCAGCAATAGCATTATCTTCAAGGGTTACAATTACATCGTGGCTAGTAGCAAGCTCATTTAAAAGTGCAGTATCAAGTGGTTTAATAAAACGCATATTAACAAGCGTTGCATCTAATTCGTTAGCTGCAAGCTGGGCGTTTTCAAGTAATGTACCGAACGATAAAATGGCAATTTTACTGCCTTTCTTAATTGTATCTGCCTTACCTATTTCAAGCAGTTGCATAGTGCTTTCAATGTCTGCAGTACCTGCGCTACCTCGAGGGTAACGAACTGCAACAGGGCAGTTTGCTTTATAACCGGTGTATAGCATTTGGCGGCATTCGTTGGTGTCGCTTGGTGCCATAATTACCATATTTGGAATACAGCGCATAAAGCTTAAATCGTACGCACCTTGGTGAGTTTCACCATCGGCTCCAACAATACCAGCGCGGTCAATGGCAAATAATACAGGTAAGTTTTGCAGTGCAACATCATGTATTAATTGGTCATACGCACGTTGTAAAAAGCTCGAGTAAATAGCAACAACAGGTTTTAAACCTTCACAAGCAAAACCAGCCGCTAAAGTAACAGCATGCTGCTCTGCAATGGCCACATCAAAGTATTGATCTGGAAACTCCTTAGAAAAACGTACCATGCCAGAGCCTTCACGCATTGCTGGCGTAATGGCCATTAACTTGCTGTCTTGCTTTGCCATGTCGCATAACCAATCGCCAAAAACTTTTGAAAAAGTAGCAGCGCTAGGTTTAGATTTAGGCAGGCTAGTTGTGCTTGGATCGAATTTTGGTACACCATGGTAGCCAATAGGATCGGCTTCAGCCGGTTTGTAGCCCTTACCTTTTTGGGTTTTTATATGTAAAAGCTGTGGGCCTTTTAAATTACGCATATTACGTAATGTATCTACAAGCATGTTTACATCGTGACCATCAATTGGGCCTATGTAATTTAGGCCTAATTCTTCAAAGAAGGTTCCCGGGATCATCATGCCCTTAATGTGCTCTTCCATTTTACTGGCAAGTTGTTTTACCGGAGGCACACCTGAGAGTAACTTTTTACTGCCTTCACGAATGTTAGTATAAAAGCTACCTGATAAAATTCGGGCAAAGTGATTTGTTAATGCGCCAACATTTTCAGAAATCGACATTTCGTTATCATTTAAAATAATAAGCATGTCTGATTTTACATCACCTAAATGATTCATCGCTTCAAATGCCATGCCTGCGGTGATAGCTCCGTCACCAATAATGGCTACAGATTTTCGACCTTTGCCTTCTTTTTGGGCGGCAATAGACATACCTAAGGCAGCTGAAATAGAGGTGCTTGAATGGCCTACGCTAAACGTATCGTATTGGCTTTCATCGCGAAAAGGAAAAGGGTGCAAACCGTCTTTTTGGCGAATAGTGTGCATTTGGTCGCGACGACCTGTAAGGATTTTATGTGGATAAGCTTGGTGACCCACATCCCAAACTAGGCGATCGTCTGGAGTGTTATAAACATAATGTAGCGCAACGGTTAGTTCAACCGTCCCTAAACCAGACGCTAGATGACCGCTACTTTGCGATACTGAGTTGAGTAAATAATCGCGCAGCTCATTGCTAAATGCAGGGAGTTTGTCTTGCGCTAAGTCACGCAATTGGGCTGGCTCGTCAACCAAATTAAGTAATGGATACTTGCTACTATCAAGTGTCATGGTTTTATATATATCCTTCGCTAACATTAATTCATTCAAAGCTTTTACGAATAATTAATGTTGAGTAATAATGTCAGTGCTAATTGCAATACGTATGAGCAAAAATTAGTGGTCACGCTCAATTAGGTAATTTGCTAGCGACGCAAGAAGTGTTGTGTCAGCATCTATATTTGCCAACGCTTCATGGGCTTGTTGTATTAAATTTTGCGCCTTTTCTTTAGCGCCTAGCATACCTAATAACGCCGGATATGTCGCTTTATTCGCGGCAATATCGGAGCCTTGTGGTTTACCTAAAGTAACCGTATCGCCTTCAACATCTAAAATGTCGTCGTGTACTTGAAACGCCAGCCCTATAGCATACCCAAAAATGCTTAAATTTTCTAAGGTTTGTTGATCTGCCTTTTCACTGCACAGTGCACCAAGTGTAATTGCACAATTAATTAAAGCTCCGGTTTTTAGCTTATGTATTCGCTCAAGCTCTTGTACGGTAATTACTTTATCTGTTGCTGCTATATCAAGACCTTGTCCGCCTACCATGCCCTCAAGGCCTGATGCGTGGGCAAGCGTAGCAATCATTTTTACTTGTGTTTGCGACGAGCATGTAAATTTGTGATTCGCAATAAGCTCAAAGGCGAGTGTTTGTAGGGCATCACCAGCTAAAATTGCATTTGCCTCGCCAAATTCTATATGGCAAGTAGGGCGGCCACGGCGTAAGTCGTCATCGTCCATAGCAGGCAAATCATCATGAACTAGCGAATAGCTATGGATACACTCAATTGCAGCAGCAAGTACATGTAAGTCTTGCTGGTTTGCACCGAGCATTTTACCTGTGGCATAAACTAAAAATGGACGTAATCTTTTACCGCCATTAAATAATCCATACTGGGTGGCGTTCTTTACCGTTTCTTCAGTATCGAGAGGCTGTTTAAAATGCTGCTGTAAGGTCGCTACTACATCTTTTTGAGCACGTTCGATATAATTATTTATGCTCACAGCTATTCCATATCATTATCAAAATTCGTAAGAACTGACTTTTCGCCATTACCCATCAAAATTGATACTTTTTGTTCTGCTTGCTGTAATTTACCTGATGAAGCACTTGCTAATGCAATTCCACGCTCAAATTGCTTTAACGATTGCTCAAGCGATAAGTCACCTTGTTCCATGTCACTAACGATTGTAGATAATTCTTCTAGTGCTTGTTCGAAACTTAAGTTTTCAGGTTTTTTAGTCGCCATCTTTATTTCAGCTTACATAATAAATTTAGGGTTAATTTTAGGGGGAATGCTAAACTAGGTCAAAGGATGATATTGGTTTTTTACCTTTATAACGTTAAATTATATTTCAAGTGTATTAATAAAGCCTTAATAGCGGTCTGTTAGTTTAATAAATCAATTGATAATTAGGTAGCCCTTATAACTTGATCTAAAATAGTGCTAAAGGCTGCTTTTTATGTTTATTTATAAAAATGGCTTAAGCAATTCAATATGTTGCCGATAAGCAGTTAATAATAAAAGTTTATGATAAGGCCATTAAGCATGAAACTTCTGGAGGAAATGTGGATTTAGCAACCATAATCGGGATCCTAGGCGCAATTGGCTTAATTGTCATGTCTATGTTTATGAGTAGTAGCGGTGAAATGGCTATGTTTGCCGATGCTCCTTCTAGTGTAATTGTATTTGGTGGTTCACTTTTCATTGTTTTATCAAATTTCACCATGTCGCAGTTTTTGGGTATAGGTAAAGTTGTTGCTAAAGCGTTTATGTTTAAAATTGAAACGCCAGAAGAACTTATTGAAAAAGCAGTAGAACTTGCTGATTCAGCTCGTAAAGGGGGGTTTTTAGCACTCGAAGAAGCTGAAATCCCAAATCCATTTATGCGCAAAGGCGTCGACATGCTTGTTGATGGCCATGACGCAGATGTTGTTCGCGCCACACTTCAAAAAGACATCTCTTTAACCACTACTCGACATGAAATGGGCGCAGGCTTATTTAAGTCATTAGCCGATATTGCACCAGCAATGGGAATGATTGGTACTCTAATTGGCTTAGTTGCAATGTTATCTAACATGGATGACCCAAAAGCAATTGGCCCGGCAATGGCGGTAGCGCTTTTAACAACTTTATATGGTGCGTTTTTAGCCAATGTTGTGGCAATTCCTATTCAGGTAAAACTTGAACTGCGTAAAGACGAAGAAGCTATGAATCAGCGTTTAATTTTAGATGCTATTTTAGGTATACAAGATGGCCAAAATCCAAAAGTAATCGAAGGTATTTTGAAAAATTACTTAGCTGAATCTAAACGCAAAGTAGATACCGAGGAGTAATTATGTCTGATCAAGAGTGCAAATGCCCACCACCAGGCCTACCAGCATGGATGGGAACGTTTGCCGATTTAATGTCACTTTTAATGTGCTTTTTTGTACTCTTGCTTGCGTTTTCAGAAATGGATGTACTTAAGTTTAAACAAATTGCGGGCTCTATGAAGTTTGCTTTTGGTGTGCAGAATAAAATTGAAGTAAAAGATATCCCTAAAGGTACCTCTGTTATTGCTATGGAGTTTACCCCAGGCAAACCAGAACCCACTCCAATAGAAACTATTCAACAACAAACAGTAGAAATGACTCAACAAATGTTAGAGTTTCAGGCTGGAGATGAAAGCTCAGCTGGCGGCAGACAAGAACAACGCGGGGACAAACGTGGTGGCGAATCTCGTAGTACTTCTCAAGAGCAATCGTCAGAGCAAGCAACTTCAGCGGCCGATCAGGAACAAACTAACGAGCTCGTTAAAAAAATCGCGCAGCAGCTTGAAAAGCAAATAATAGATGGTGCAATTGAGCTTGAATCTTTAGGGCAGCAAATAATTATTCGTATTAGAGAGAATGGTTCATTTCCTTCGGGTAGTGCATTTTTACAACCTAAGTTTAAACCCATAATTCAAGGTATTGGTGTGCTGTTAAAAGATGTACCTGGCGAAATTACTGTATCTGGCCATACCGACGATTTTCAGGTATCGAATGAGTTATATATTAACAACTGGGACTTATCGTCAAAGCGTGCTGTAGCAGTAGCAAGCGAGCTGCAAACGGTGCAAGGGTTTGATAAAAACCGCATGATGGTAGTGGGTCGGGCTGATACCCGTCCACTTGTTCCAAACGATTCAAATGAAGATCGCCGCAGGAATCGCCGAGTAGAAATATCTATATTACAAGGTAAAGCAAAAGAGTCAGCGCCTATTGATGTACGTTAAGCTATTGCTTGGTATTATATCTCACTACTTTTTGTTTTAATTTAGGGTACTTAATTGCCTAAGCATCTTGGCAATTTCATCATTTTAGCTTACAGTACATTTCCTTAACATATGTAATGGAATGCCCGTGAATAAAAAATATAAGTATAGCGATATGCCTGGAAATGGTACTGGCGGAGATGACGATAAGACGAAAGAATAACAATGCCTTTATGGGTTGATAAGGTAATTACATTTCTTGAACTTAGCTGGGTTTTATTTTTAATCCCAGCTATTGTTGTTTTCTATTTGCGTAAAGATTTTTTAGCATTACGATTTGTATGTGTCACAGGTGTATTTTTCTTATTTGGTGCACTTATATACGATTCTTTAAAAGAGTTTGATAAAGATATTTATATATATAGATATCTTGTCTGGGCGTTTAATGACATAGCTTGGATGGCTTTAATTGCCTATCTTGGGATAAAAGATAAAGTTTATTTATGGCAATGTGTGTTAGGTCAGTTGGTTGTTATAATGGCACCAATTTTACAACTTTTTCGCGTTGTTGATCGCCACCTTTGGGATTTATCTTATAGCACGTTAATGTATAAAACGCTTTTACCTTTAATTAATACGCTCACCGTAGTGGTGTGTTATCTTCCGCTAATTTATATTGTAATTAAAAATAATAAGACAGTAACTGGTAATAATCATAAAAAAGCCCCTCCTTTAAAATAGCTGTGCTAAACTACTGTTTATATGAACAGTGGTGAGCAAGCTATGAAACTCTACATTGCAGAAAAACCTTCACTAGGACGCGCTATTGCTGATGCGTTACCAAAACCACATAAAAAACACGATGGCTATATAGAAGTCGCTAACGGAGATTGTGTCTCGTGGTGTATAGGGCATTTACTAGAACAAGCAGAGCCCGATGATTACGATGAGCGCTTTAAAAAGTGGCAGTTTGATCACTTGCCTATAATACCTGAGCAGTGGAAGTTAAAAGCCAAAACCAAAACTCGCAAACAGCTCACTGTTTTAAAAAAATTAATTAAACAAGCCTCGCAACTTATTCACGCTGGCGATCCAGACCGTGAAGGCCAGCTTCTGGTCGACCAAGTAATAGAAGAAGCTAAAATAAGTCAGGCTAAAAAGCAAAGTACGCAACGTTTACTCATTAGTGATTTAAACTTATCGGCGGTAAAGAAATCATTGGGCACAATGCGTTCTAATCGAGATTTTATTCCGCTAAGTGTATCTGCTTTAGCGCGCTCTCGTGCTGATTGGCTATTTGGTATGAATTTAACACGTGCATACACACTAGCTGGGCAAAAAGCAGGGTTTGGTAATGTGCTTTCGGTAGGGCGAGTACAAACCCCTATTTTAGGTCTTGTTGTTAATAGAGATAACGAAGTAGCGAACTTTGTATCTAAGCCTTTTTACGATGTATTGGCGCATTTGCTTACTCCAGATAATCAACCATTCATAGCTAAGTGGGTTCCAAGCAAAGCATGTGAGCCACATCAAGATGAAGAAGGGCGAATACTTAACAAAGCTCTTGCAGAAAATGTTGCTTCACGCATTACAAAGCAAAGTGCTGAGCTTACTTCACTCGACCAAAAACAAAAAAAGCAAAGTGCTCCATTACCTTATAATTTATCTGCTCTGCAAATAGATGCCGCTAAAGCATTTGGTATGCCAGCTCAAAAAGTATTGGATATTTGCCAAATACTTTACGAACGTCATAAACTAATTACTTACCCACGCTCAGATAATCGTTATTTACCCAAAGATCACCATCAAGAAGCATCTGCTATTTTAAAGGCAATAAGTGCAAATGGGGGGCAAGGCAGTGAATTAGTAAACGGGGCTGATGAAAAAAAGCGTAGTAAATGTTTTAACGATTCAAAAGTAGCTGCCCATCATGCCATTGTACCTACGGCTAAGCAGTTAAAGTCAGCGAGTTTGAGCGGTGACGAAGCAAAGGTATATCAATTAATAAGCCGTCATTACTTAATTCAGTTTTATCCCGACTATATATATAACGAAACTAAAGCTGAGGTAATTATTGCTGGTGGGCTTTTTAAGGCAAATGCAAAGCAAGATGTAAGCTTGGGTTTTAAGGTGTTAATGGGTAAATCTGAATTAAAAGATGAAGCCTCGCTACCTCCTTTAACAAAAGGTATGCCTCTTTTTTGCGATAAAGGCGAAGTAGTCGAAAAGCATACATCACCCCCTGCTTATTTTACCGATGCCACATTATTGGCTGCGATGACGGGCATTAGCCGTTATGTTAAAGATCCACAAATTAAAAAGGTATTAAAAGACACTGATGGTTTAGGTACGGAGGCAACACGTGCGGGAATAATCGAGTTGCTATTTAAGCGGCGTTTTTTAAAACGTGAAGGTAAGTCAATTAGAGCGACCGAAACGGGACTTGCTCTTATTAGCGTATTACCACAAGGTTTAGCGAGTCCTGATTTAACCGCAAAATGGGAGTCGAGCTTAGGTGATATTGCACAGCAGGCAATGAGTTATCAGCAATTTTTACAGCCTTTACTTGCTGACCTAAATGGGTTTGTTCAATTAGCAGCAAACTGCGATAGTAATGCATTTGCGAAGTTACCAAAAACCTCACCTAAAAAACGTTTTGCTAAACGAGGTGGAAAAGCGACCTTTAAAAAGTCGAGTTATAAAAAAAACTCTGTTGCTAGTTAGCAACAGAGCCATTTTATTAAACCATATTGCTTAATGTTGAATTGGTATTACTTAACCTAAACTCAGGTTACTTATTAAATAAGGCAACAGCAGCGTTACTCATTGCTTTTATTCCAGTAGGAATAGCAACTTTATAATCTGGTGCAAATTTACTAGAGTGTAGAGAAGGGAGTACCTCACCTGTTTTTATTGAATCTGCATATTGTGCTTGGTTTACGCCTTCTAGCCAAAAGAGGGTAATAGGGATATTTTCATCGGTGCGTCCGTATAGGCCAAAATCTTCACCCGCCATTACAGCCTGTGTTTCAAGTACATTAGTATCGCCAATTGCGCTGGCAATAGGGTTTCTAACAATGTCTGTTTGTGCAGGGTTATTATAAGTAGATGGAATAGATTCATCTTCATGTACATATATTACAGGGTAGTTAGATTCATTTAAGCCAGCACTTTGTGCAATACCTGCGGTGATTCGTTTTATTGCTGCTATTTGAGCGCTTCTTACATCGGGGTTATAGCTTCTAAGAGTGAGTTGTAGTTTTACTTCATCCGAAATCACATTATGTTTTGAACCACCATGAATAGACCCCACAGTAATAACAGAAGGCTCAAGCGGTGAAAGCTCTCGGCTTGTGATTGTTTGCAAAGCAAGTACAGTGCGTGCAGCTATAACCACTGGGTCTATAGTTGTATGCGGATAAGCACCATGACCACCTTTACCTTTAATTGTAATATCGACAGAATCTACACTTGCCATCGTGTATTCATTTTTCATTGATACCTTACCAGCGGGGACGCTAGCGCTTACATGTAAAGCAATTATATGATCAGGTTTTGCATATTTACTAAATAGTCCTTCGCTTAACATCGCTTTAGCACCCCCACCTACTTCTTCTGCAGGCTGTGCAACCATCATTAATGTACCTTGCCACTGTTTTTTATGAGCAATTAACTGCTCTGCAGTTCCAATAAAAGAGCTCATGTGGATATCGTGGCCACAGCCGTGCATTACACCTACTTTTGCACCGTGCTCGTCTATTACTTTGACTTTTGAGGCATAGGATTTTCCTGTTTACTCAATAATAGGTAAGCCATCAGTATCAGTGCGGATCATCACGGTTGGACCGTTTCCGTTTTTGTAAATGCCGACAACACCAAACCCACCTACATTACTTGTTACTTTAAAACCCAGCTGAGTTAATCTATCTGCTAATTTTTTACCTGTTTTTTGTTCGTGATAAGAGAGCTCTGGGGATTGGTGTAAGTCGAGGTAAAACTTTTCAATAGCTGGCATGGCTTTGCTTAAATTCAAATCGAGTCCATTTGCTTGTACTAATGGGCTTGCTAATAAAAGTATTGCACTTAGGTAAGTTAATTTCATATTTTCCCTTATTGTTGAATATGTATACCGAGTGATTTAGGTATATGACTTGTAATTATTATGTTCACCACCATATAAAAACCTAAATAGACGAATATGGCAATCAATTCAATGAGCAACATAGTTAGTATTAATGCGCAAAACCTTCAACAAGTACTCGGTGAAACATCACAACAAAAATTGGTGTTGCTTAACTTTTTCTCTCCTCAAAGTCCTGACTGCATCGGACAGGCTGCAATTTTAGATAAAGTAGCAGCAGAATATGCAAGCTATATAGTAGTAGCAAACCTAGATTGCGATGCAGAACAAGCACTCGCTTCTCAACTTGCGCAACAAGTTGGTCTGCAAACACTGCCTACGCTTGTATTATTAAAAGACTCCGCACCAGTAGATTTACTTGCAGGTGTTCAAAGCGAAGCACAAATACGCGAAGCCCTAGCAAAGCATTTACCTGCGCAACAAGACTTACTGTTAGAACAAGCAAAGCAAGCGTTATTAAAGTCAGATTTAAATGCTGCATTTAATTATGCAAAGCAAGCTTATGAAATAGACAGCGGTAATGCACGTATCAAGTTAGTGCTAGCAGACATATGTATTCAAATTCACAAGGTAGATGAAGCGCAAGCGCTTATAAATACAATAGGTGCACAAGAGCAAGATGCTTACTTTAATAATATTAAAGCAAAATGCGAAGCCGCGCTTGAAGCAAAAGACTCACCAGAGATTAAAGAAAAGCAACAACAAGTAGAAAAGTATCCAAATGACTTAGAACTAAAAGAAGAGCTCAGTATTTTACTTAATGAAGCAGGCAGAAAAGAAGAGGCATTGGATGTACTGTTTACAGTTCTACAAAAAGATCTGAACTTCAACGAAGCAAAACCAAGCTTTTTAGCCATTATTGCCTCTTTACCTGATGGCGACGCACTCGCAGCTAAGTATCGCCGCAAGTTATATAGTATTTTATACTAGGGTCTGTTGCTCTTTGCGGATTAAAATTTGTTCAAACTAGGGGGGGTTAATCGCGGCGCGAGATTTGTAACCTAGTGGGCTAAGTAAAAACCGAGTAACAAAGAGTAAATAGCCCCTAGGAAGAACCCTTTAGGCAGCGCCTGTTTGGCATTAATGCTACGTTATCGCCTATTTATGGGGTAACCACACTACATAGGCTCTGCCTTGCCTGAATACCAAACAGGCTGCTGCAAATTTAACCTTGAAAGATAAACAGACCCTAGATTCTAATAACTATTACTTTTGAGAAGCACCTACATAAGGTGCTTTTTGCATTTTTAAGGTTTTAATTAATAGCTTTAGTATGGTTTATCTATGTAAAAACAAGAGTTATCAACAGGGTTTTGTGGGTAACTTGTGTTTATCGTGTGCGCTTGCTTGGGGCTTAATTTTAATTACTATTTTATGCAAATAACGCTTGCGTAAAATCCGCCGCTCCCTATAATGCGACCCCACTGAGACGGGATATGGCGACGCGCAGCGGACAACGCATAGCGAGGCACGAACTGCTCAGAGAGTTAAATAAAACTTCGGTTTTAAATCTTCCAAAAGAAAGTTTAAAACAAAGTGTTGACTCGAAAAATAAAGGGTGTATT
>NZ_WTKZ01000030.1:0-51216 GCF_011378805.1 Pseudoalteromonas sp. Z9A6 | reverse complement strand
AGTGGCCTGACTTAAACAAACTGGTCTCCGATGAACTCGGGGCGATTCAAACCCGTTCATACCACTTAACGGCATTAGCTAAGTTATCAACATTTAAATGGCAATGATCAATGCCAGATAATTTCGGTATGCTTGTATTATTCACATTACTCACCAATTTCTGACTTTAATTGCTCTAAAAACTCATGCATATACCTTGTTCGTCTATTCGCCTCTGCTTTAGCTGATGGGGTATTCATACTATCGGCAATATGTAATAACTTTATGAAAAAATGATCAAGCGTGTATGTTTTATCATCAGCCTCGCGTTCAACACAAAAAGGGTCATTTGGGTTATATAATAACCGAGAAATTGAGCCACCAACTTTCATGCATCGGCTAACGCCAATAGCGCCCAACGCATCCATTCTGTCGGCATCTTGTACTATTTGCGCTTCAACTGTTTTAATTTTTATATTTGCGCTGAAGCTATGCGCTGCAATTGCATGATGAATCTCATCAAAAAGTGACTCGTCATAATTAATCGATTTTAAAAACTCCAATGCCTTATCAGCTGCCATAGTAGAGGCTTTTGCACGATCAGGGTGGTTTTTAGCCACCGCCACACAGTCGTGCATCCACGCTGCAGGTAATACTACTGACATGTTTGCCTGCTCCGCATTACATAACTGTATTGCAACACGCACCACTCGCTCTATATGAGTAATGTCATGAGCAACATCAGCATGCACTAAAGAGGCGATAAACCCTCTACATTGTGAGTTAAGTATTTCTAAATCAGGGCTTAAAGCGACGTCAGACAAAGTTAGGTTCCAAAAAGCTAATTAATCAATGAATTATCCGTACTTTACCGTGCTTTATGCCCCCCTTGCAAAACATTCATTGTATGTTGCTCCTTGCTTGACTAAAATACAGCGCTTATTTATTACTACTGAGAAGCCTTATGTCATCTGCCGTTTACCTACAAGCTGGTCGCGATAAATCATTAAAAAGAAAACACCCTTGGTTATTTTCAAAAGCCATCAAAAAAATTAAAGGTAAACCTGGATTAGGCGACACAGTAACGATTCACGACAGCGAAGGTAAGTTTTTAGCAACTGCTGCGTATAGCCCTCACTCACAAATTCGTGCACGTGTTTGGAGCTTTGACGAAAAAGAAGTCATCGATCAACACTTTTTTGAACGCCGTTTACGTCGCTCATTAGAAGCCCGTAGCCAAGTTATTGAAGAAGGCGGATTAACAGGGTTTCGCTTATGTGCTGCTGAGTCTGATTACTTACCAGGCGTTACAATAGATAAATTTGACAACGTATTAGTGTGCCAGCTATTAAGCGCCGGTGCCGAGCGCCATAAAGGCGAGATTGTAGGCGCATTGATGTCTATTTTCCCCGGCTCTAGCATATATGAGCGTTCTGACGTAGATGTACGTACTAAAGAAGGCTTAGAACCAATTAAAGGCGCACTTTGGGGGAATGAACCAAAAGAGCCTGTGCTTATTGAAGAAAACGGCTTAAAAATCGAAGTTGATATAATTGAAGGTCACAAAACAGGATTTTACTTAGATCAGCGTGACAGCCGTGCTGCACTTGAGCGCTTCTCAAAAGGTAAAACTGTCCTTAACTGCTTTAGTTACACAGGTACATTCTCGTTGTATGCCCTGCGTGGTGGATGTGAGCATGTAACTAACGTAGATGTATCGCAACCCGCTTTAGATACAGCAAAACGTAATGTTGAGCATAATAACTTAGATTTAAACAAAGTGAGCTTTGTTAAGCAGGATGTATTTAAATTATTACGCCAATACCGCGACGAAGGTAGACAGTTTGATACCATCGTAATGGACCCACCAAAATTTGCTGATAATAAAGCGCAGCTAACGGGCGCGTGTCGTGGCTATAAAGATATCAACATGATTGCCATGCAAATACTAAAACCAGGCGGAACACTATTAACATTCTCATGCTCTGGTTTAATGGAACAAAACCTGTTTCAAAAAGTAGTAGCCGATGCAGCACTTGATGCAGGTAAAGACCTACTGATAATGGAGCGATTAAACCAGGCAGCCGATCACCCAATTGCTGGCAGCTACCCTGAAGGCTTTTACTTAAAAGGCTTAATCTGTAAGGTTTTTTAATATCTACTATTGAGTTTAACTGAATTCGATTTAGTTAAACTGAATGATTTCAAGACCTGCTGTTACCGTGCCATCATCTTCTTTGCTGGCACGTATTACTTTTGCTGTTGCATTTAAAGGCGCAATACTTGGATGAGTCGAATCAATGTTCACCGTCAGTAAGGTATTAGGTTCAAGCAATTCATCTAAATGAATTGATAAACCTGTTGCACTTAAATCCACGCACTCTGCGGCAAAACTTAAACCCGCTATTGGTTCTATCGTTGTTAAATTTGCAGGAGTGTTAATCTGCATGCGTCTAAAATTTCGCTTATCATCAGTAAACATATGTTACCTCTAAACAACCGTGTTAATTTCTTCCAACAAAGCACCCACTGAAAATGGCTTTACAACATACGCGTTACAACCAGCATCAAACCCTGCTTGTTTTTCAGATGGGGACTCTAGGCCCGATACCATAACAACAGGAATATTTTTTGTTTCAGGTGTGTGCTTTAGCATTCGGCATGTATCATAACCATCAAGACCAGGCATACAAACATCAAGCAAAATTATATCTGGCGGACTCGCAATTGCTGACGCAAGGCAGCTTTGCCCTGAATCTGCGTAACTAACATCAAATTTCGACGCTAGTGCGGCTTTGAGCATTTCAAAATTAAAATACTCGTCATCTACCACTAAAAGTCGCTTTGTTTTATGTTCAATCGATGAGGACATAACTATGTCGCTTCCTTTTCAAAACAAAAATAAATCCTTCTATTAAGGTACTAAGCTTAATAGAAAATGCAAGTTTTATTCTATCTCTTTTATCGCATTAAGTACCCGCTTGGCTGAAATTGGGTAAGGCGTTCCTAGTGTTTGAGCAAATAGCGACACCCTAAGCTCCTGTTGCATCCAAAAAATAGCGGTTACCTCTTGTGGTATAGGCAACCCTTTAGGCGTTTTATTAACTACTTTTTTATACTCTTGCGCAACTTTATCTAGCTCTAGTACGCATAACCTATCACGATTTGGATCCACAGGCAGCTTTTCTAAACGTTTTTGAATCGCTTTTAAATAACGAATTAAATCCGCTATTTTATCTGCGCCATGCGCGCTCACAAAACCTTTAAATATAAGTGACTCAAGCTGTGACTTAATATCGCCGTGCGCGGTTATCATGGTTAAATCAACGCGCCCTTTCATTTTTTTATGCAGGCCATGAGCAATACTTAATACTTGCTCAACTTGCGTTGCAATCGATACAACGGCATCGCCCAGCTCACCACGTATTTGCTCTTTTACTGTTTCAAATGCTTTTTCGTCGCGTATATCACCGTGTTTTACTAATAAGCTATCAACACCTGCGGCAATACAGTCATCAATTAAATCAGCTATTTTACCAAATGGGTTAAAGTACAAACCTAGCTTTGCCTTATTCGGTAAGTTTTGTTGTAAGTACTTAATTGGCGATGGCACATTTAATAGTACTAAACGGCGCAAACCTTGTTGATGTGCTTGCTGCGCTTTTGCTTCGCTATCAAAAAGCTCCACTGCAGCGGCTGATTTTTTATCCACCAGCGCAGGGTATGCTTTTATCTCATATTGACCTTGCTTTTTAACGTATGAAGCGGGTAACTCACCAAAATCCCATTGTGTTAGGTCTGATTTTTCAATGCCTTTATCGGCTACTTTAGACAGTGTTTCGGTTACTTCACCTTGCAGCTCTGCTTTGAGCTTGGCTAAATCAAGTCCTCGTGCAAGTAACTTATCGCTCTCATCACGTACTTCAAACTGTAATCGTAAATGCGGTGCAAGCGCGGTTAAATCCCATGCCTCTGGATCAACTCTCACACCTGTCATTCTTAATAAACGCGTGGCTAAAGCATCAATTAAGCTACCTTGCATTGGCTCAATAGCTGCCAGCACTGCATCAGCATAATTTGGTGCTGGCACAAAATTACGACGAAGCGATTTAGGCAATGACTTTATAAGCCCACTTATTAGCTCATGCCTAAATGCAGGTAT
The DNA here is from genome assembly GCF_011378805.1 of Pseudoalteromonas sp. Z9A6. Taxonomy (NCBI): domain Bacteria; kingdom Pseudomonadati; phylum Pseudomonadota; class Gammaproteobacteria; order Alteromonadales; family Pseudoalteromonadaceae; genus Pseudoalteromonas; species Pseudoalteromonas sp. Z9A6. Next base: position 47,075 of record NZ_WTKZ01000030.1, on the reverse strand, counting down.
GTGCCAGTCAAAACCACTTTCTTGTACTTGATTTAAAAGCGCTACTGGTATTTGTACCGCAACGCCATCAACTGCTTGGCCTGGATCGAAATGATAAGCAAGCGGCAATATAATATTGTCTTGCTGCCATGTGTCAGGGTAGTCAAACTCAGTGATATTACTTGCACCATGCTGCATTAGCTCTTCACGAGTCATGTGTAGGTAATGCTTATTTTGTTGTTTTTGTGTTTTATACCATTTTAAAAATGCAGCGCGGTTGTTAATTTCTTTGGGTATTTTTTTATCGTAAAACTCAAATAACGTTTGCTCATCAACTAAAATATCACGACGACGTGACTTATTTTCCAGAACTTGAATATCTTCTATTAGCTCACGGTTAAACGCTAAAAAGCCCTCGTTTAAGCCCAGTTCTTGCTCCACTAATGCAGTGCGCACAAAAAGCTCTCGACTCACTTTAGGGTCTATGTTGCTATAAACACAGCGGCGTTTATTTACAACAAGTAAGCCGTATAAAGTTTGCTGTTCAAACGCGATTACCGCACCTGGCTTTTTCTCCCAATGAGGTTCTGTGTAACTACGTTTAACTAAGTGCTGTGCTAATGGTTCTACCCAGTTAATGTCTATTTTTGCATTTGTGCGGGCATATAACTTACTTGTCTCTACCAGCTCCGCTGACATGATCCATTTAGGGCTCTTTTTAAATAAACCTGAACCCGGAAAAATATGAAACTGACTATTACGTGCGCCTTTGTATATTTGTTTTTCATCTTTAAAGCCAATATGGCTTAGCATCCCGCTTAACAACGCTTTGTGAACAAGTTCGCCATCAGCCGCTTGGCTGGTTGCTTTCATGCCCATTTCGTTACACACAGTACTTATTTGATAAACAATATCTTGCCATTCACGCAGGCGCATATAGGCTAAGAAGTCTTTTTGACACAACTTTCTAAATTGGCTATTAGTCAGCTCGCTTTGCTGCTCTTCTAGGTAATTCCATAAGTTTAAAAAAGCGATAAAATCAGAATCTGGATCATCAAAACGACCGTGTTTTTCATTGGCAGCAGCACGTTTTTCTTGTGGGCGTTCACGTGGGTCTTGAATAGAAAGCGCCGCCACAATAATAATCACTTCACGCAATGCGCCAAGTTTATGGGCTGTTAGCACCATTTTTGCTAAACGTGGGTCAACGGGTAATCGACTAAGCTCTCTGCCCGATTGCGTTAGGCTGGTTTTACTATCGCGTTTAGCTGGTTTTACCGCTTGTAGCTCTTCAAGCAATGTTAGGCCATCATTAATATTGCGGCTATCTGGCGCTTGTACAAACGGAAATTGCGCCATATCACCAAGCCCTAGCGCCAACATTTGTAAAATAACAGATGCAAGATTAGTACGCAGTATTTCAGGGTCAGTAAACTCTGGGCGCGATAAAAAATCATCCTCAGAGTACAACCTAATACAAATACCCGCTTCAACACGTCCACAACGACCCATACGCTGATTGGCGCTTGCTTGCGATATAGGCTCTATTGGTAGGCGCTGTACTTTTGTACGATAGCTGTAGCGACTTATACGCGCAGTACCTGGGTCTATTACATAACGAATACCTGGCACGGTGAGTGACGTTTCGGCTACGTTAGTCGATAAAATAATATGACGACGAGAATGCGGCGCAAATATACGGTTTTGCTCTGCGTTAGATAAACGCGAGTAAAGTGGCAATACATCGGTGTGTTTTAAATTACGCTTGCTAAGTGCATCTGCGGTATCGCGTATTTCACGCTCACCATTTAAAAATATGAGAATATCGCCAGGACCTTCAGCGCACAGCTCATCAACGGCATCAAAAATACCTTGTAGCTGATCGCCCTCCGCTTCCATATCATCTTTATTAATATCAGTAATAGGGTTGTAGCGCACATCAACAGGGAAAGTACGACCCGATACTTCTATAATGGGCGCATCATCAAAGTGCTTTGAAAAACGCTCAGGATCGATAGTCGCTGAGGTAATTATTATTTTTAAATCAGGGCGTTTTGGAAGCAGGTTTTTTAAGTAACCTAAAATAAAATCAATATTTAAACTACGCTCATGCGCTTCATCAATAATAATCGTGTCGTATTGATTTAAAAAACGGTCTTGCTGAATTTCAGCCAGCAAAATACCGTCGGTCATTAATTTAATATACGTATTATTAGATACCTGATCGCTAAAACGAATTTTAAAGCCAACTTGCTGACCAAGTTCACACTTCATTTCTTCAGCAATACGATTAGCCACAGTACGCGCTGCTAATCGACGTGGTTGCGTATGACCAATTAAACCATCAACACCACGACCAAGCTCTAAACACATTTTAGGTATTTGCGTTGTTTTACCTGAACCCGTCTCACCGGCAATAATAACCACTTGGTTATTTGCAATGGCGTCTTTAATTAATTCCTTTTTTTGACTTACCGGCAATTGCTCAGGGTAAGTCACTTTAGGGAGGCCAGCAAAGCGTTTATCGCGTAATTCTTGGCTACGGGTTATATCAGCCGCTATTTTTTCAAGCGCGTTGGCATGCTTGTTTTCATCCGTTATTTTTTTTACGCCATGTAAGCGTTTCTTGAAAATGAATTGATCTTTTTTTAAGCACGTTTTTAGCTCGCCAAACAACTGACCTAGGTTTACCACCCGCATACCTTATAAAATTAGTTAAAGAGCCGTAATTGTATCAAATTAAACGGCTGGGGTTAATCCTACAAAATGCATAACGCGGGGTTGTTTGTTATATAAACGCTGCTATTGAACTAAACTGTAAATAATAAATTTATTTTAAACAATTATTTTCAGGGCTAACTACATTGAATAAATTAAATGACGTTGGCTTATTCGTCACTAAAAATGCCTACGTAGGTCGCTTGAGTATTCGATTTACTTGCCCGATACATGCCAGAGGTATTAAACGGTAAGCTAATATTACCTTTTGTATCAATAATAATTACGCCGCCTGTGCCACCAATCGGCTTAAGCACACCGTTTATAACTTCATCCCCTGCCTCAGCAATGGTTTTACCTTGGTACTTAACTCGCGCACATATATCGCTTGCTACGTTATAGCGAATAAAGTATTCACCATGCCCTGTTGCCGATACCGCGCACGATTCATTTTCAGCAAATGTTCCGGCCCCAATTACCGGTGCATCCCCCACACGACCATAACGTTTTGCGGTCATACCACCTGTTGATGTACCTGCCGCTAAATTACCATTTTTATCAAGCGCCACTGCGCCAACCGTGCCCATTTTGTAAGAGTTAGGTAATGCTTTGTGCGCGGCTTGGTACTCTTTACTGGTTGCTTTGGCTTTATCTAATTTTTGTTTTGCTTTTAAAAGCGCTTTGTAACGAGGCTCGGTATCAAATAAGTTATTTTCGACAAGCTCAACACCTTGCTCTTTAGCAAACTCTTCAGCGCCTTGCCCACTAAGCATTACATGTACAGAGTTATCCATTACCAAACGTGCTAAGTTAATTGGGCTCTCAATATGCTTTACACCCGCAACTGCGCCTGCTTCACGGTTTCGACCATCCATTATGGATGCATCAAGCTCATGCCCGCCATCGTAGGTGTATACCGCTCCACGCCCTGCATTAAAATAAGGGGATTGCTCTAATACTGCAATTGCTGCAATTACCGCATCTAAGCTTTCGCCGCCTTGGTGTAATACTTTATAACCTGTCTCTACTGCTTGCGTTAATTTTGCACGATACTCTTTTTCTTGAGCGGGTGTAAATCGTGCTTTTTCAATTGTCCCTGCCCCACCATGAATCGCAATGGCAAAAGGAGTCTCTGCAGCTACTGCGCTATTACTTAAAGCAACAAAGCTGCTCGCAAAAATCGCTAATAATGGTGTTTTCATAATGAGTTCTTTTATGGGGAAGTTATAAACTAATGTGAATGGTTACGGACTTAATTTCAACTAAAGTGAGTTTAATGGCATAAAAAAAGCGCCTTAAGGCGCTTTTTAAAATTTTACGTGTTTGTAATTAAGCTTGTTTAGCTTTTAAACGCGCTAAACGTGCTACTTGGTGAGTAGACGTTAAGAACGAGTAAATTGGTGCTAAGTAACCACGTTTACGAAGCTCTAAGAAATCAGCATCGCTTAACTCATTTAGTTTTTTCTCATCGATAAGGTAAATACCGTTGATGTCTTTTTTCTCGCCTTTAATGTCTACTGTTAGCGTTTGCGCAATTAGTAGCTCTTTATCAGCAAGGAATTTAGTGAACGCTTCAGTTACTTGAGAAAACTCAATAAATGATACTAGCGCTTCTTTACGACGTTTTAGGTAATCTGTTTCTTCGCCGTTTTCAAATAATGCATTACCTTCGTCTTCACCAACAAGCGCACTTGCTTCGTCAATTACGATACCGTATTGATCTTGATCTGGGTGTTTAACTAAACCCAGTGGGTAACGAGTAGATGCCATAGGTGCAAATGCTGCAGTCCATTTACCATCTTCTACAAAAAGGTTTTCGCCTGGCTCTAAGCCAAACATAGCAACTGCTTGAAAAGTGCCTGTTTCGTTATTTTTAACGAATGACATTGGAAACTCGTTTGCTACACGTGCAAACTCATGTGCAACTACTGGCACTAAGTGTTGAGTTTTCATGAATTCTACATTGATGCCGTTTTGAATTTTAGTGTTGGCATGTTTTTCGTTGTGTAAAGGCTGTACTTGTTGCTCCGCCATGTTACTGCTCCGTTTATTTTAATTTATATGTTTCATTGTTAATGCCTTTAGGCTAATGCTTTTGAGCTAAAAAAGGAAGGGAAACTTTTATGACAACAACCATGAAAAAATAAAATTTAACTAAATCTGAACGTTGCTAAAAAACATACAGCTCAAACTCATAAATTTTGTTCAAAAACAACACACTTCGTGGTTGATTTTAATACAAATCAAAGTTATTCATTAACATTGGTTAACAGTTCAAAGCTATTTTTTGCAGTGTTTGGGCTTAAATTTAAGCAAATAAAAAAGGCCGCTTATATAAGCGGCCTTTAAAAGTTAAATTGGCATCTAAATTAAGGCGCCCAATATACTTCAATATTTATACTTGGGTGATTAAGCACAGCGCGAAGTGGCATGTCATTAACATCGCCGCCCGCTTTTGCTTGCTTATAAACAGCGAGTTTTTCTTCACCGCTAATTAAAAGCTTAACCACTTTAGATTGCGCAATGGCATTTAACGTAAGCGTCATTCGCTCAGTAATACTACCCGTCACATCACTTTGTATCGCATTAATTGCACATACTGTTTGCTCAGTTGTTAAACCATGCTCTAAACCGTCTGCATTTGGGAATAACGACGCTGTATGGCCATCTGGGCCCATACCTAAAATAGTTACATCATATGGGCTTTTTAACTCGCTATAAGCCGCTTCACACTCTTGTGCGCCCTGTTGAGCCGTTGCTGCAGCGTTCTTCATAGTAATAAAGTTTGCAGCACTACCATGATTTTGTAATAAAGTACTTTTAATAAATGCTTCATTACTTTTTTCATGGCTTGGGTCTACCCAACGCTCATCAACCATAGCAACATCAACATGTTGCCAATCTAAATCAAGTGTTGATAAATGCTTATAAGCGGGCGCAGGAGACGAGCCGCCCGACACCATTAATACAGCACGGCCATCGTTTTTAATGCCATCACGTAATGATTGCTCAAGCGTTGCAGAAAGCTCAGCTGTTAACGCGTCTTTATCATCAAAAAACTTTTCAACTAGTGTTGCCATGCTTATACCTTATCGCCTGTGTTAAACCATACATGATTGCTTTCTGCCAATAATTCATCAGCATCATCAGGTCCCCAGCTACCAGCACGGTAAAGCGCAGGCTTACCTTTGTCTTGCCAACGGTCGATGATTGGATCAATCCACTTCCACGCTTGACGAACTTCATCACGGTGAATAAATAACGACGGGTTATCAGCAGCGGCATCAAGCATTAAACGTTTGTACGCATCTGAGTGGAAACCATTGCTGTAAGCTTGTGAAAGCTCAATATTCATTGTTACTGGCTCAAGTTGCATTTGAAGATTATCAAGGCGCTTAGACATAAGCGTTAGTTGAATTGTTTCCTCTGGCTGCAAACGAATAACAAGACGATTTGGCTCGATATTACCCACGTTATCTTCGTAGATATTGTGAGATACTTTTTTGTATTCAACCACAATTTCTGCACAGCGCTTAGCCATACGTTTACCCGTACGAAGGTAAAATGGAACACCTGCCCAGCGCCAGTTATCGATATGCGCGCGAATAGCTACAAACGTTTCTGTTTTACTAGAACCTTCATTTAGCTCTTCTAAGTAACCCGGTACAATTTTACCGTTTAAGTCACCTGGTACGTATTGACCACGAACAATATTTTCATCAACATCACCATCTACAAGCGGGCGAAGTGCTTCTAATACTTTTAGTTTTTCGTTACGAATGCTGTTAGCGTTAAGCTTATTAGGCGACTCCATTGCAACTAAGCAAAGCAGTTGTAATAAGTGGTTTTGAACCATGTCACGAAGTGCACCGGCTTTATCATAAAAACCAGCGCGGCTTTCAAGGCCAACCGTTTCTGATAAGCTAATTTGAATATTATCAATAGATTTAGCATCCCACATATTTTCAAACAATGAGTTTGAAAAACGCAGCGCCATTAAGTTTTGTACTGTTTCTTTACCTAAGTAATGGTCAATACGGAAAATTTGTTCTTCATTAAAAAACTCTGCAATTTTTCCATTAATTGCTTCAGCAGAATCACCGCAATAACCAATTGGCTTTTCAACAACAACACGTGATGTAGGGGTAATTAAACCTTTAGTCGATAATATTTCACAACATGTGCCGTAAACAGCAGGCGGAAGCGATAAGTAAAACACGCGAGACTTAGTGCTTTCGTGCTCATCTAAAATGCCTTTTAGTACATCCCAGTTGTCGTCTGCTTCTGTAACATTACTTACCACTGGCACTAAAAAAGTAGAAAACGCTTTCCAATCTTTAGCGTTAAACTCACCTTTGCTTAAAAATTCTTGTAATGCTTTATGCGCTGTTTCTATGTATTCAGCACGTTTCGATTCTTCGCGCACTGTTGGTAAGATACGTGAGCCTTCAGGTAAGTTACCTTCTTGATATGCTCTGTACATTGCAGGTAGCAATTTGCGTAACGCAAGATCACCACCGCCCCCAAAAATTATAATATCAAAAGGATTAAGCATAGTTACTCTCTACGTTGTGATACCCAGTACACTTTATAAATGCGCGGGTATGCCTATTTATTGCTAGATTAGATGGCTTTTATAGCTGTATTTAAATAAAAGCCTGCTGAATTGTTCTGTATCGATGATTTATTATTATTGTTTATCATTGCGCTTATTAAATGAGCCTTAGGGGCCCTGTATCTCCTCTCACAAAAATACAGACCCTAAGCACTCCAGCGCTACCCGTTCAAAGGTACTCGGTTTACTTACTTGCGTAAGCGAATTTTTTACTGCGTACGGTTTTGTTTATAGTACGCCATTAAGCCGTTTGTAGAACTATCATGAGCGTGTTTCACGCTATCATCAGTGAGTTCACTCTCAATTTTAGATGCTAAACCTTTACCTAGCTCTACACCCCATTGGTCAAACGAACATATTTCTAAAATAATGCCTTGGCAAAATATCTTATGCTCATACAGTGCAATTAAACGGCCCACTGTTTTAGCATCTACTGTATCTAATAGCATAGACGTTGTAGGACGATTGCCTTGATGAATTTTATGATTTAATAACTCATCAATCTCTGCTTGCGATTTACCCTTAGCGGTTAAATCAGCTGTAACTTGCGCTGCATCTACACCACTCATCATCGCTTCTGTTTGTGCAAAGAAGTTCGATAATAAAATATCGTGATGCTTATCAACATTCACTTGTGGCTTAACTGATGCAATAAAATCTGCAGGTACAATTACATTACCTTGGTGTAAACACTGATAAAAGGCATGCTGACCATTAATACCCGTCATGCCCCAAATAATTGGAACTGTAGTATAAGGTACCGTTTCGCCTGCAAAGTTAACGTGTTTACCGTTACTTTCCATTTCGCCTTGCTGTAAATACGCAGGCAACATATGCAGTGCTTGATCGTACGGTAATATAGCTTGCGCTGTATAACCTAAAAAGCTCGTATTCCATACACTAAGCAATGCCATAATTAATGGTATATTTTGCTCAAACGGCGTAGATTTAAAGTGCTCGTCTATTTCAAACGCACCTTCTAAAATTGCTTCAAAGGCGTCGTAGCCTAAATATAAAGCAATTGGTAAGCCTATCGCACTCCAAAGTGAAAAGCGACCGCCAACCCAATCCCACATAGTGAATACGTTTTCGTCGCTAATACCAAAGGCTGCCGTTTTTTCTAAATTTGTACTTACTGCAACAAAATGCTTTGCAATTGTACTTTCATCTTTTGTTGTTTGTAAAAACCAGTCAACCGCCGTTTTTGCGTTTGTCATGGTTTCTGACGTAGTAAATGTTTTTGACGAAATAACAAATAATGTTGTTTCAGGGTCAATGGCTTTTAATATAGACGAAATCTGTACACCGTCAGCATTAGATACGTAGTGAACATTTAACGTATCATCAGCGAGTGCTTTTAATGCCTCAGTTGCCATTTGTGGACCAAGGTTAGAACCACCAACACCAATACTTACAACATCTTTTACCGCTTTGCCGGTATAGCCTAACCATTTACCGCTACGAACTTTTTCTACAAACACTTTAATTTTAGCTAACTCGTTGTCTACGGCTTGTGTCACGTTTTCGCCATCAACAATTAATGGAGTGTGAGCACGATTACGAAGTGCCGTATGCAAAACTGAGCGATCCTCAGTGATATTTATTTTTTCACCGCTAAACATTTTATCGCGCCACGATGCAATATCGCATTCTTTAGCAAGCGACATTAAGTTAGCAAAAACATCATTATCAATAAGTTGCTTAGAATAGTCGAATAATACGCCTGGTACTTGAGTAGAAAACTGAGAAAAGCGCGTGTCATCTTGTGCAAATAACGTTTTTAGATGTGTTTGTTTCATCTTAGCTGCACTTTGTTCTAGTGCTTGCCAACTTGCTAGTTGCGTTCGGTTAGACATGGAAATATCCTCTATTTTTTTCAATCAATTGATTTAAAAATGTTTTTTATAAAAGAAAAACTCTTATTACTACTTATTCACACTAAATTAAAGCGCAAATAGTATAACTAAAAATGCAAAAAAAGTGCTGTTTTTATAATTTTATGTGCAGATGATAACGCAATTTTTAGCTTTTGACACCGGTATCATAAAAATTTTATAAATTAATTTACCTGTAATTTTAAAGGCAACGGCATAGCTTAATCAATCAAAATGAAATATTAATGAATTTTTATAAGCGCTGCTAATTACTTTTCATAGTTATTCACTAATTACTGTAATTGTTTGCCTTGCAAACAATTAAACCTTAAAAACAAAAAATCCGCTCTAAAGCCGATTTTGTATAAATTAAAATCTTTGCTTAATTACTAAGCGCTAGCCCACCACTTAGGTTATAAACCGTTTTGTATCCTAGCTGCATTAAATTGCTCGCAGCAATCTTTGAGCGGTTACCACTGCGGCATAATAAAATATATTTGTTATTTTTACTTAACTGCCCTTCAAATACCGCATTTGCCATTCTGCTAAGCGGTATATTTAATGTTTTTTCATCTAGCGTATTAAATAACTGAGCAACATTATTTGCTCCATGTTCATACGGCTCCCGAGTATCTATTAAATATGCATCGCCGGTGTTTAACATTGCTTTAGCGTCATCAAAATTTAATTGCTGTGTATCAATCTCAGGCAATGCATTTACATAACCACACAATTGCGTGTTATTTACTTGCTTTGAAGCGTCGTGCTGCTGCTTTTGTATAGTAAATTCATCAACTGAAATACTGCCGCTTACTAACGCATTGAGTAATGGCGTTTGGTTTTGTTGTACAGCCCAGTTCATGGCAAAACATTGTTGGTAGTCGTGCCCTGAGCAAATAATGCTGGTGCCATTAAGTTGCTCGCTTATTGCTAAAATAGAGCGTGCCATTGCTTTTGCATCCCCACCTATAAGCGATGTATTGCCAAGCCCTGCAGGCAAAATTAAATCACCACAAAAACAATAACGCGTTTCGCCATTACTATTTTTTAATAAATAACTTACGCTATCTTTGCTGTGCCCAGGTGTCGCTACTTTTTCAAGTACGTCATTTGCTAAGCTAATACTTTCTGCATTTAGTGGCCAACCTAAAGCATCAACCTCACCTTTTACAACTCTTGATGCAAGAACACTGGTTAATAAATTAGTCGCTGACTCTCGCTCTTGATGCAGATGTGTATTAAGCACCGCTGATATAGTTAAGTTTTGTGTATTAGCTATTTTTTCAAAGCGCGGAATAAGCTCAATAATCGGGTCTATTATAACTGCGTATTTATCATCGCTTACATAAAGCCAACTACATGCTCCTTGGTGCCTAAACTGAGTAAGGCCAAGTGCGCACACTTCTTGTTGTGGTGTGGTGCTATCAGATACAATTAAACAGTTAGCCTGTAGTATTGCTTTAAGAGCTCGAATACGCACACAAGCATCATCAATATCGTGTTGTGTTGCCGCAGGTCCAAATGATAGCCTAATCGCGTTTTCGCTTTGCCACTTACTTGCACCCATTGCATCTAAAACAAAACTTGTTGATGCGCCCGTACTACAAGCCGAGCCACCACTTACGCGAATGCCCGCAGCATCAAATAAATCAATCACTTCTTTGCTCGTTAAGTCGTTTACCGCAAAGTTAAGTGTGGTAGGCACGCTATAAGCAAAATCATGATTGAATGTAATATCACCAAAGGTGTCTTTTATCGCGCTTTGTAACTGGCTTCGATAAGAGTTAAGTATGCTAATTGGTTTAAATGTATCGTCTGATTTATCAAGCAACATACTAAATAGTTTATTTAACCCTGCAATACCGGGTAGATTTTCGGTGCCTGAACGCATTCCACTTTCTTGACCGCCACCCGCTATAAAAGGTGTATACGCACTGCCACTACGAATATATAAAAAGCCAATACCTTTAGGTGCGTAAAGCTTATGCCCCGAAAAAGGAGCGTAATCAATAGTTGTATTACTCAGTGCGAGCGCTTGTTTACCGAGTGCTTGTACGCAATCCACCATCCACGATACATTTTTGTTACGGCTACGAATTACCTGCTCTATAGCGGGTAAATCTTGATATACACCGGTTTCGTTATTAACGGCCATGGTGCAAATCATCAAAGCGTTATTAATATGCTCTGCGATAAAATCTAAATCTAAAATACCGTTGCTATCAACCGGAATAGCAAGCACCTCAGCATTAACGTCAAGTACGCTATTCCAGTGCTTGAGTGTATTTGGCACCGCTTTATGCTCAGTAGCGCCATATAATAATACAGGGTTTTTAATAGACTGCTTTTTAGCATTAATTAATGTAGAAACCACCGCAGTTTGAATACCCTCCGTTGCACCAGAGGTAAATAGGATATCGCCATTAGTTGCGCCAATAACCGTGCGTGCCTTTTGACGTGTTTGTTCTAATAAATGCTTGGCTTGAATACCTGTGATGTGCGGGCTTGAAGGATTACCAAAACATATTTGCATGGTATGAGAAACAACATCAGCAATACAAGGCAACACAGGGGTCGTTGCATTTGCATCAAGGTAAACTTGTTTTACTGGCTCATCGTGCAATAAAAACTCAGACATTAAAAAACGCACCTTATTACTAAAAAATATATCTTATTACCAATAGTACATAAATTTACAGGTAATGAGTAATAATCAATTAGCACTAGAGGTGCGTTTACTATGCTTTTTTAAACTAAAAGTCTGTTTGCTTAACTATTCACTGAGCTCTTTGCTGATCTCTTCGTGCGTTGACGACCAAGCTGTTATTAGCGCTTTTACTAATGAGGCCAACGGGATGGCAAAAAATACGCCCCAAAACCCCCATAAGCCACCAAAAAATAATACCGCGACAATTATAAATACCGGATTTAAATCAACTGCCTCAGAAAACAACAGCGGTACAAGTACATTGCCATCAAGCGCCTGAATAATTCCATAAATAATTAAAATGGTCCAAAACTGCGTTTCTAATCCAAACTGAAACAGTGCAACTGCCGCTACCGGAATAGTGACGAGTGCCGCGCCAATAAATGGAATTAATACCGAAAAGCCAACAAGCACACCAAGTAAAGCTGCATAGCGCAAATCTAAAACAGTAAATGCGATGAAAGACACACCACCAACAATTAAAATTTCGAATACTTTACCGCGAATGTAATTCATAATTTGTTGGTTCATTTCGTTCCACACTTGTAAAATCAAGCGTCGTTGCTGCGGGATCAGTTTAGCTATACTGCCTGTCAGCTCCAGCTTATCTTTAAGCATAAAAAACACCAGTAACGGCACAAGTACCAAATATATAAGCCAAGCAACAACATCTTTTAAAGACGTAAGTGAAAACGATAATACCGCTTGACCAAACTCAATAATTTTAGCTTCTACGGTTGCAACAATTGCTTGTACTTGTTCTATATTAATTAAACTTGGGTATTGTTCAGGTAAAGCCATTAAATAAGACTTCCCCTGCTCTAGCATATGCGGTGTTTCTTGCACTAAGTTACTGGTTTGCTTCCAAAGCACTGGGCCAATAACTAAAATAAGGGTGAGCATAATGCTAATAAATATCAACATTACAATAATTGTTGCTGTAAAACGTTTTAAGCCAACACGCTCTAAATGAACAACCGGCCAATCTAGTAAATAAGCGATAACCAGTGCAACAAGCACAGGAACAATTAACGCGCCAAAAAAGTAAAGTAAGGCAACTGATACCAATAATAAAAATAATAAGGTAGACGAATGAGGATCCGAGAACTTCCTTTCGTACCATGTTTTTACGTATTCAAACATGTAATGGCTCCACTAATAACAACCCTCGTTGTTTATCAAAATTGTAACTATAAGCATTTTTTTGCAAAAAACGTTCAATGTCGTTCGCACTTTCACCTCTATTAAGACTAAAAGTGATGCGTTGTTTTGATGACTGTGCACTTCGAAGCGCAAGCTTAAACTGCACAAATTGCTGAGGACACTTAAACTCTTTTAAATCGCGCTCTACCATAACTACTTTATCCGTATAGTAAATGAATAATAAGTCGCATATTTACGGTCTACGTATTTATATACTCAAACCGTTGTAACTTTTTGTTAAAACAATTCCTGCAATAGTTTATCCTTATAACATAACTAGCAGTAAGGATAAGTTAATGCCTGGCACGCATAATAAAGCGCAACTACCAAGTAATCCAACACTCAAAGAGATTAATTGGTTTAAAAAGCAGATTAATTGGGGCGAACTACCTCCTTTTTATCACCTTGTTGCCTCATCAATAAGCGAATCAGAAGGAATTTTAGATCATGGGTTCGACAATGCAGTTAAACAACTTTTAGATAAACGCAATTGGAACTTAGATTTACTAGAAGGCTATGAAGATAACCTAGGTGAAATACATACCAAACATAAGCCACGTATTGCGCTGCACCAAGTATTTACAGACAGAGGCTTTGAACTATGGGCACAGCCTTATGCTAAAGATGTTATTGTTGATCAATACATAAAAAACAATCGCTTTATGGAATTTAGAGTGTGGGACCCACATTCAATGAAAAACTTGATCAGAATAAGTCAGTTACATAAGTTTATTGGCTTTTATTTCGAACGAGGCGACAAAGCAGATAAAGCCATTATTTTACATGCTCACAAGGTAGTACATAAAATTATTACTTTCTTGCAGCGAGAATTGAACGTTGTAAAGCTTGATGGAGTCACAATAAAAGAACTATACCAATTGTGCGAAAAAGACAGCCGTGCAAGCAGTGACGAAATAGACATAGCCAAAATTGCAATTGGCGAACAAATTAACAAGGAATAAAATGCAGCTAAAATCAGCATTTATCACTTTATGCAGTGCTGCGCTTACGTTTAGCTTATTAATAAGCGAACCTTTAAAAGCGCAAACCAACTTTACGCTTCCTGATTTAGGAACTTCTGCATTACAAGCACTGCCACTCGAAAAAGAACAAGCCATTGGCGAAGTAATGATGATGCAAATACGAGGCTCATCACCAGTAATAAATGACCCAGTGCTAGATGAATACCTCACGACTATTGGCCGTAAACTTGTTGCTAATGCTAACGATGTACGCTTTCCGTTTTCGTTTTTTTGGATAAACAACTCAGAAATAAATGCCTTCGCCTTTTATGGCGGACACGTTGGTGTGCACACAGGGTTAATAGCTCAAGCCGATAACGAGAGTCAGTTTGCCTCAGTGCTTGGTCACGAAATTGCTCACGTAACACAGCGCCACTTAGCCCGAAGAATACAGCAACAACAAGATAACAGCGCGCTGACTATTGCCGGTATGATAGCCGGAATATTAGCAACCGTTGTTGCACCAGATGCGGGTATTGCCATTATATCTGCCAGCCAAACACAATCTGCTTTTAGTCAGTTAACGCATAGTCGCTCAGCCGAGCAAGAAGCTGACCGCATAGGCATGCAAACGCTTAACAATGCAGGCTTTGATGCACGTGCATCGAGCGAATTTTTAACTAAACTTGCCGCGCAAATTCGTTATAAATATAAACCACCTGCGTTTTTACTTACTCACCCATTACCAGAGAGCCGAGTATCTGATGTACGTTTGCGTGCAGAGCAATTTCCTGTGCGTCATATGAGTGCCAGTCTTGAGTTTAATTTAGCTAAAAGCCGCGTGCTTGCGCGCTACGACAACAAACCAGAAAACGCCGAAGACCTATTTAGAAAACGACTTCGCGAAAATAGCTACGATAACACCGCTTTAAAGTACGGTTTAGCTATTAGCTTACTTGATCAAAAAAAGCTTGATGAAGCAGCCCCAATACTAGATGAGCTTTTAAAAAACGATCCTAAAAACCTATTTTATATAGATACCCATACCGATTTACTCATCGCGCAAAAAAAGGCACATGAAGCCGTAAAATTTTTAGCCGATTTAAATCAGTATCGCCCTAATAATCAGGTAATTACGCTTAACTATGCCAACGCAGCACTTGAAGCTGAGCAATATGAACTAGCCGAAAATATTTTGAAGAGTTTTTTACTCGAAAAGCCAGATCATAACCTAGGCAAGCAACTTCTTGCTGATGCGTATAAAAAACAAGATAAATTAGCCTCATATCACGAAGCGAACGCCGATGTATTGGCTCAATACGGTGCTTATTTAAAAGCCGCAGACGAAGTACAAAAAGCACTTAACTTCGTAGAGCCAACCGAACTTGTAAAGCAACAACGTTTAAAAGCACTACTTACCCAGTATCGACTTTTACAAAAAGAGCTTGCAAGACTTTAAGTCTGCAAGCGCTTACCCTAAAATAGACGCAATTCACACTTTGGAATCATTTTATGTCTGTTACTATTTACCACAACCCACGTTGTTCTAAATCACGCGAAACGCTAGCGCTACTGCAAAGTAAAGCGATAGAGCCAAGTGTTGTAGAGTATTTAAAAACCCCTCTTACTCACGAGCAAATTTCAACGCTTGTAATCCAACTTGGTTTTTCATCCGTACGTGAAATGATGCGCACCAAAGAAGATGACTACAAAGCGCTTAATTTGAAAGATGAAACAAATGAGGACGCACTTATTAACGCTATGGTTAAATACCCAAAATTGATTGAACGCCCTATCGTAGTTAATAACAATAAAGCAGCGATTGGTCGTCCACCAGAAAACGTACTAAGCGTTTTATAATGAGTGCAACCATAGTGGTGCTTTATCACTCAAGCCACGGCTCAGTTGAAGCAATGGCTCATGAGATAGCAGAGTCGATAGAGCAACAAGGTGCAACCGCCCTGCTGCGTACTTTTGTGGCTAAAAATGCGCACGATATTGTGATCACCAAAGATGATTTAATAAATTGCGATGGTTTAGCATTTGGTACACCAACCCGATTTGGCATGATGGCCTCTCAAGCAAAAAGCTTTTGGGAAACCACCAGCGACTTGTGGCTAAAAGGCCAATTAATCGATAAGCCAGCGTGTGTATTTTCGTCATCAAGTAGTATGCATGGTGGAAATGAAGCAACCTTACTTAACTTATCTTTGCCACTATTACACCACGGCATGGTGCTTATGGGCGTGCCGTACGATGTACCCGAACTATTTGCAACACAAACCGGTGGAACACCATACGGTGCAACACACGTCGCTGGCAGCGCTAACAGTGCACAGCTAAGCAAAGACGAAATTAAAATATGCCAAAGCGTTGGTAAACGCCTTACTCACATTGCGAGAAAACTTAAATGAATACAGCTGACAGTCCAGCTAAAAAGCCGATTACAGTAAAGTTTCAGCGTGCCGCACTATTTGGCTATGTAGGTTTACTTGTTCTTATTCCACTGTGGATGTATTTTGTACCCCCTCTAGACGGTAATACTAGTTGGGTGTCATTGTTTTTTCCTATCATTCCTTTACTGCTGCCGCTAAGAGGCATAATTAAAGACAACACATACACCTATGCGTGGGCTAACTTTATTGTAATGCTTTATTTTATCCACGGGCTTACTATGCTGTGGGCCGCTCCTGATGAATTAATTTGGGTGTTGTTAGAGCTTGTGTTTGCCTCTTCAATGTTTATTGGCTGTACTTACTACGCAAGACACCGCGGACAAGAACAAGGTTTAAAAATCCGTAAGCTTAAAGAAGAATTAGCTGAAGAAAAAGCAGCAAATGAGCACGGTAAATAAGGCTTAACCATAAACGCTATATACAAAAAAACGCGCTTAAATTACTTTAAGCGCGTTTTTTATTAATTGTTTAAAACTAGCTAAACTAAATCGCTCAAGGCAGCTAGCACCACAATACTCGCCAACCCTATTTGAGCAATTAAGCTAATAAACGAAAAGCCTCTAAGCACAAATAAACCCCAAGGGTGTTTAATATGTGGATATAGCGCACAGCGCTTTAATGTGGTCGCAAAGAAAAAACAAATCACCGCAGTCATAGTTAAACCCAGCGTCAGCTCACTTTTAATTGAGAGGGTTTCATCAAAAAAGAAAAACAACTGTAAAGGCAGCAATATAGTCACAATAGCATGTAGCACATGCACTTTTTTAATGCGATCGAACTGCCCTTCTGGCGAAAGTTCTTTAATACCAAAATCACGCTCTAAACATTTAACTAAGTTATTAGCTTTAATACTCACCGCTAAACGGTAACAGCTTAAACCTTCTTTATTACGTGCTCTAAAATCGTATCCGGCTTTAATAAGCAGCACCATTAACGACTCATTTTTAGCAAACACAGCATAATGAAGCGCAGTATTACCTAAGTTATCTGTCGCTTTTTTGTCTTGCTTTGCAAGTAGCGTTTCAACCACATTTACAAAGCCTTTTTCGGCGGCCCACATAAAGGCTGTTTTATTGTTTTCATCAGCAAGTACACCAGTAGCGCCTTGTTCAATAAAACGCATAGCCATTGTTTGCTTAGCTGTTTTTTTACGTAAATGAGTAAGCAAAGCTTTTTCTAAGAGAACAACAGAGTCAACATCAGGAGAAACCTGCGTCAGCAGCGTAAAATAGTCTTTACCCGCTGCCACTTTTTCGCTGGCAAGTTCAGAGAGAGTATCTAAATCAGCAATAGACTCTGGTATAAACGCACTTAGGCGCTCTCTAAAATCAACTTCTTTCCAAAGCGCTAATGTGTCCTTTGCCGAGAGTTTACTTTTATTATTTAACGCATGCTCAATTAAGGTGAAGTAGCGTTTACTAAAAAATAAATCGACTAAAGACAGTGGCGTATCTATGGTATTTTGTGCAGCCACGCTTGCGTATTTTTCAAGGCGCTGGCACAGCATAAGCACTAAGCTTTCAGGGGTGTATTCATTATCGTAGTAATGGCTTTTAACCGCACTAATATACGCTTGTGCGTCTTCGTCATATTCAGAGATATGTTGAAAGTAACATTCTTCAAATGGCTCCAGCGGGGTTAGCCATGCCAAATAATAAATAGGTGGCAGCACGGTGGTGCATACACCATCGTCTTCATTTGTAGAACGACAAGCAGGCCAAGCTTCCAAAGCATCTAAAATAAAGGCACCGTTTTGTTCTACCAGTCCTTTAATAAGTAATGGGTATTCCTTTGGCCAAATCAGTACATTTTCCATTAAAACAACACAACTCCAGTGTGGCTTGGGGGTGGTAAGTTATATCAGTTTTAAGCTGACACCACGCTTAATCAAAGTGCCGATATTCTAGCACACCTTTGTTTTGCTGCTAGCGCAAAATTACGCAATAACAACAATCCTTTAGGATTATAACAATTCGCTTAATTAAGTGATTTATTTTGAGGTAGAAAACCGTGTGATAGCAAGGCAAAAATTTCGTTATTTAGTTGTTCTAAATGATTAAGTATTACTGTGGATTGGTATTGTCCTTAGCAAAAATATAAAAACGGCCAAGTACATAAGTAATTGGCCGTTTTTGAGGTTGGAGTTGGGCTTAATCAGAGCCAGACAAATAGTCTATTTACTTTTTAACTCGCTAATAACTTGCTCTAAACCCACATCAGAAATGCGTTGAATAATCTCTTTTTGTTTAGCACTTAATAGTGAAATGCCTTCAGCAACAATATCGTATACTTTCCACTCATTGTTTTTACCTAAACGAAGCTTAAAGCTTAAGTCGATAGTAGGCGCATTTGGCTCAATAATTTGCGTATTAACTGTTGCGTACTCAGAGTCACTTTTTGCGTTATTACGCTCAAATACTACTTTTTGACCCGTGTACTTCATTAGTGCACCGGCGTATGTGCCTGTTAAGTAATGCTCTACTGCATCTATAAATTGAACAGCTTGCTCGCGCTCAATACCTTTAATGTGTTTACCTAATAACTTAAACGACACAAACTTAACGTCAATATGTGGCATTAAACGTTTTTCAACAATGGCAGCCATCGCGTCTTTGCTGGCTGTACCTTTTGAGTTTACTTGGCCAATATCTGCAAAAAGCTTGTCGGCTACCGATTCAAGTAACTGATCTGGTGATTGCTGAGCTTGTGCAAATAACGAACTGCTAAAAAAAGCAGTGGCTAAAACGAATAGTTTAAAGAGTTTCATAATTGTATATGTCTGTGTGATTAAGATGGCTGTAATTTACGCGAACTATACGCAATAAAAAAGGCACAAATAAGCAACTTATTAATGCCCAATTAGCACCAATCAAATAAATAAAATAAATTCAAGCAGTTAGAAAACTCCATTAACAGCTCATATACAACCGGCATTTTGTCCTCATTGTAATTGTTAACAGGCCGCCCTTATCATTTAGTTATCAACTTAAATCAAACAAACATTTGGCACCTATGAAAACGTCACTTAAAACACTTATTATCTCATTTGTATTAGTAGTTTCACTTTTTGGCAAGCTTGCTTTTGCTCAATCGGACCACGGTTATGCCGTTGACTTTCTCAAAGGCGAAGGTAACGTAAACGGCGTTAAGCTTGCGTATCAGTACCATGCACCTAGTATGCAAAACATTATTGGTGATGCACGCTTTTACTTTGAAACCAGCGTAAACATGTGGGAATACCGCCACGGCGATGAAACACAATCAAACCTAGTACTTGCTATGTCACCTGTACTGCAATTTCCTGCTTTTAGTTTTAACAACACCCCATTTTATGTAGAAGCAGGCATTGGTGTATCACTGATTGATGAAACGCAGTTTGCCGGTAAAAACATAAGTACTCACTACCAGTTTGAAGACCGCATAGGCCTTGTAGCCGATTTTGGCCACACCAATGTTGCCCTTCGCGTTATTCACTATTCAAACGCAGGCTTTAAAGAGCCAAACCCTGGGCTTAACTTTTTAACGCTTTCGGTAGCGAGACGTTTTTAAGGTTATTGGTTGTATTTTTGAGTAAATTAATTGCTGTTATAGCGCAAAGCGGTCACACTTAAACGTACTAAATATTAAGTGATACTGCGATGCAAACTTGGCATATTGTAATTATTGTCGCTGTTGTTTTTGCTATTATCATTGGTAATATTGCGCTGATTAGACTCTCTGCAAAACAGGAGTTTATAAAGCCCAACGCCAATATAAAAAATACAACAGACACAAAAAAGCCCTGATCAATCAGGGCTTTTTCAATAATACCAATTCGCTAAATCATATTTTTGCTAATTTAGCCTACTAGCCAATGCGCCATTAGCGCAATAACAGGTAAAGTAATTAGCGTTCGCAAAATAAATATAATAAATAGCTCTAAAATATTTACCGGTATTTTACTGCCAAGTAAAAGTGCACCTACCTCAGACATATAAATAAGCTGAGTTACACTCATTGCGGCAATAATAAAGCGCGTTACATCACTTTCAATAGTCCCTGCAGCTAATATTGACGGAATAAACATATCAGCAAAGCCTACCATAATAGTTTGCGACGCTGCGGCTGCTTCGGGTACTTGCAATAGCTCTAAAAATGGCACAAACGGCATACCTAAATACTGAAATATAGGCGTATGCTCAGCAATGATCAGTGCAAATGTGCCTACCGCCATAACTACAGGTAACACACCAAACACCATATCAAGCGCGTTATGTACGCCCTCTTTTATAGTGCCTTTAACACCCGTTGAGTTATCTGCTTTAGCTAGTGCAACATCTAACGAATGGCCAAATAAAGTTTTATGACCCGGAATTGTTTCTGCGTCTCTATCTGGCTCAGTGCCATCAATGAGTAAATCTTTTTTAAAGCGCAGTGGCGGTAATCGCGGCACAATAATAGCGGCAACAATACCGGCTAAACATACCGTTGCGTAAAACGGAGCAAATAGGTATTCAAGTTTAACTTGCCCAAGCACCACTAAACTAAATGTAATTGAAACCGCTGAAAACGTAGTACCAATAATAGCCGCTTCACGTTGTGTATAATGCTTTTGATCGTACTGCCTTGCAGTCATCAAAATACCCACACTGCCATCACCTAACCACGACGCAGTACAGTCAACCGCGCTTCTACCTGGTACACCAAATACAGGGCGCATTACTTTGGTCATTAACGTACCAGCAAGCTCTAATAGACCAAAGTTAATTAATAGCGGCAGTAATAAGCCCGCTAAAATAAATACCGAAAACAACACAGGCAATAAGTCATTTAATACCAGCGCGCCAGTATTGGCCGAGGTAATCATCTCGCTGCCTAGGCTTAAGTACGTCATTAAACCAAACGCCATACCAAATAAGCGCACCACCAGCCATGTCCAGCTCACATCAAATAAATGCTTTAACAAAGGTGAGTTACATATAGCGGCGGGTTTAAACACTTTAGTAATTACAGAAATAACCCCTGTAATACAAATAATAAGGGTAATAATTGCTTGAGCAGAGCCAAGCATCATTGCTTGAACCGCTTTTGCCATAACGGCAATAGGAATGGTCATCCCTTGCGAAGTACTAATGGGTGTCATAAATAAAAACACACCAATTAACGAAGGAACCAAAAAAGTAAACCAAGTGCGCCACGTATAGTGTGAACGTTCAGGTAGCTGAGACATATTGTTTAACCTATAAAAACCACAAAAAGAGCATAGCGCTCTTTTTGTGGTAAAACTTATTATTATTTAAATTTTAATGCCGCGCTGAATGAGTGCTGCTTCTAATGCTTGTTGTAAACCATTCATAGTACCTGGCTCAAGCGTTTCGCCTTTATCATCCATCCACGTTAAGCTAGTACCGCCTTCTTTAGTTTTGCTTACTAAAATTTGGTATTGGCCTTCATCAATAGGTAGTTGAGCTACGTCATCACCCCAAATTGAATCCCAAACGCTTGTTTCTGGTTTAGTATAATCTGCAGTAATTAAGCCCGTATCTGGGTTAATTTCAACAATAGAGAACGACAAGCGCTCTAAGAATCCAGAGAAACGGTCAAACACAGCGTCGTAAGATTGCTCAGTTACAAGTGCTGCATTACCTTTATTATCAAAGCCCATTTCAAGAGAAATAATACCTTGGCGTTTACGCATATCAACTTCAAGTTGACGGTAACGGTAATCAAACTCGCTCACTACTTGGTTAAGCGCACGTACTTCTAGCTGCTGCTTGAGTAAGTCTGTTAGCGTTTTATCACCTTTAAAATCAATCAGCTCTACACGTAAAGACGCAGTGCGTTGATGTGATTTTTCTTCAATAGTGAACCTAAACTTTTCTAAATCATCGTTAACTTCATCGCCCCACCACCAAAAACTTTCTTCGGTTTTAATGATTGAATACCAATCAGTTTCAATAATACCAAGTAGCTTATCTTCTTTAGTAGTTCCTGCATTATTATCAGCTAGGACAGATTTAATCGTATCCCAAAGAAACTCATCTAAATCAGCAATGCCATCGTTTTTATCAAAATAAATACGCGCTTGTTTATCTGTCTCTTCTACCCAACTGCCTTTAGCAATTGTTAATACTTGTGCCGGTGGGCGGTAATTTGTAGCTTCAGGATTATTGTCGTATTGACCTACATCCATTTTATAAACTGGGTCTTGAGCTGGTTGAGATAACGACGCTGGTGCTTTTACAGGCTCATGCGTACGATAATTACGCTCGTCATGTGCCTTATTAATAAATACACTACACCCTGATAAACTTACCAATACACTTACTGCAAGTGCTTTTGGGATCCAATACTGCACAGATATTTCTCCTTAGCATACCCTTTAATTGTTTTAACAAATATATGAGTGGGTAATACCGATTTGGTTCAGTGTAAAATCAATATTAACTTTACATTTATTATTTGGCTGCCTAAATGCAATAAAGTTCAGCACTTCAACTTAGTAAGCAACTAAGCGCAAATAAGCAAATTTTAGCTATGGTACTTTCCCGTGCCAGTAAAAACAAGAAACACCGCACTTTAAAAGCGCTTAATTAGCGTGTGCTGTAGTTTAGAGCCCTTTTTGTGTTAAACTTCGCCGCCGTGCAACTTCTCGTGTGTATTTTTGGTGTTGCCAACTCGGTTGATATAATCCAAGTAACAAGGTATTTGAACTCATGACTGCATTTTCAAATCATCAAATTGTTTTAACAGCGATTGGCGAAGACAGACCCGGTATAGTAAGTGAACTAACCCAACTGGTTAGCGATTGCCACTGCAACATTATTGACAGCCGTATTGCTATTTTAGGCTGCGAATTTACCTTCATAATGCTACTTAGCGGCGACATGTCGGCAATAAGCCGCATAGAGCACGTACTGCCCACTAAAGCCATGGAACTTGGCCTGCTAACCATGATGAAGCGCACAGCAAGTCATACTCCTAGCGAGTTTTGTGCAGGTTACACACTAGAATACACAGGCATAGACACCCCTGGTACATTGAGCAAAGTAACGCGCTTTTTTGCCGACAATAATATTAGTATTTGCTCACTTAAGTCAGACACTTATTCCCAAGAAGACAACATAAAGATGCGTTGTGAACTTGAATTCAACATACCTGTTGATGTAGATATAGATCAATTTAAAATTAGTTTTGAGAGCCTTTCTCACACACTAAACGTAGATTATATTTTTAAACGAATTCGTTAAGGATGCTAAACATGAACACAATTAGTCCATTACAAGCTGGCGATACTGCACCCGCTTTTAGCCTACAAAACCAAAACGACGAAACAGTAACATTAAGCGAGCTGTTAAAAGAGCAACAAGTGCTTGTGTACTTTTACCCTAAAGCGTCAACGCCGGGTTGTACTGTACAAGCCGAAAACCTACGCGATGAGCAAGCACAGCTTGCTAAATTTAACACCCGCGTTGTAGGTATTAGCCCAGATCCAATTAAGCGCCTTAAAAACTTTGAAACTAAAAAAGAGCTTAACTTTGATTTATTAGCCGATGAAGACCACGCCATTGCAGAAGCATTTGGTGTATGGGGCTACAAAAAGTTTATGGGTAAAGAGTACGATGGTATTCACCGCCTGACATTTTTAGTAGGCCAAGACGGTAAAATAAAACACCTATTTGATAAGTTTAAAACTAAAGATCACCATCAAGTGGTTTTGGATTATCTTGCAGCAGAATAAGCTAGCGGCAGAGTAAGTTACTCGCTGCTAGAAAAATACAGAAAAGCGTTGCTCAAGGGCAACGCTTTTTTTATGCCTACACATTTGCCTATATAAAAACTTAAATAGTAATTGAGTAAATAATTTGTTAAAACTGCCAAAGCACTTATTATTAGCACCTTGCCAATTGGATATTTAAACCTTGAATAAAAGCCTAAAATTTAAACTTTATTTAACTGCCTTAATCATCTGTATTATAGGTTTTAATTTTTCAGAGCCAAGTATGCAATTTTACTCAAACCCGTTTTATATCGGTAGTTTCGTTTTTGCCATTGCGCTTATAATCTCTGCAATTAATTACGCCTGCCCTGCCTGTAAGAAAAACCAAGTAATGCACTCTATTTCTAGTTATAAGCTCCCAACTAACAATTGTTATAATTGCGGGAAAGAGATTGATGAGAAGAGTCATTAAATAGACGGAGTTATTACTGGAGAGTCTGGTATTCAGGGTTATATAAAATAATAATTTACCGCCTAAACCTTTAGTGTATAAAGGCAGTAAATTAACTTGCTGCTTGAAACGACTAAAATTTAAAACTAAAGACCGTCCCACGTAAGTTCTTTAATTGTTTGATACAATGAGATCAAGTGATGATTGGACATATCCATTAGTGGCTCATACATAAAAGAATTCATATGTATATTTTCTGGAGTCATTAGTACAACTTGGCTAAGCGTTTTTCTAATATTTTTAAAAGTCTCACCTTTATCAATATTTTCTTTCGATAAACGATCATATAGTTTAGCTGTTTGCATACCGTTAATTGGCGTAGTATCA
Source organism: Pseudoalteromonas sp. Z9A6 (assembly GCF_011378805.1). NCBI lineage: Bacteria > Pseudomonadati > Pseudomonadota > Gammaproteobacteria > Alteromonadales > Pseudoalteromonadaceae > Pseudoalteromonas > Pseudoalteromonas sp. Z9A6. The sequence continues at coordinate 22,024 of NZ_WTKZ01000030.1, read as the reverse complement.
ATAATGTGATCTAACATAAATTCTTCAGCTTTTAATCTTATAGCTATTGATAAGGCAACTTTGTTTTCTAATCGAATTTCATCCACACTATCGATTAGAGTTTGAATAACTCTATCAGCAGTTGTATAAATAAAGTCAATAACAGGCATCGCTTTATCTATATTCTCTGAAAGCTGTAGCTCATTCATTGTATTGGATATCATGACTTCTAGGTCGCCAAGCTTAAATTCTTTTGTATTAGATTTTATATGAAGTAAAGACGTCAAATCTAAATAATCGTTGCATTTATTTCCGCTTCTATATTCGACCAAATTACGAACAAAAGGAATCATTGCAATAATAATTTGAGGTATTTCGCCAAAATGCTTTTTCCAGTAATCAAATGGTTCGGTAATAAAATTATCACCACCACCTATTAAATTGACTGTATTATCATTTTTTTGAGCTATAAAAGAATGCTTTCTTTTACTCCCATTACCTAAGACTCTACTTTGGAATGTTCTATAAAAATCAAAATTATGTGTTAATACTAATAGATTAAAAAGGCTATTTTCAGATAGTTCTTTTAGATATTCGATGATTGCGTATTTATTTTTATAATCAAAGGAATCTGCAATATCATCTATTATAATTAAAGTATTTTGCTCTTTAGCTTCCCTAGCTTTGAATTCAAATATAACGTAAAGCAAATACATTGCTCGTCGCTCACCTACAGATAAAAAATTTAGTGAATTGAGCTGCCCTCGATCAAATTTAACTTGCTGATCACTACCTTTTTGAAAAGTGAATACTATATTTGGTGCAATAGTTCCAAGTATGGCATTAGATTGGTTTTCAATACTTATTGAAAAGTTAACATGAAACCTTTCTTTAAATACCTCTGTAGCCTCGTGCCAAAGAGTTTTCTCAATTTCAGCTTCAGCCTCTATTGCCGCCAACTCTGATTTACCTGCATCAAATAAGGCTAATAAATTATCGAAAAGTACTTTTTTTTCAATATAGTATGAACACCAAATTATTTTTTTGAAATTTTGAATATCATTTAATTCAGTTGAAATCTCAGGGCAATCTTCTAGTAATTCTTGAAATGCCTTTACAGGAGCAACACCTTGAATAATTTTTTGTGATATAACTTTTAAATTACCATCACCTAAAATAGTTTCTTTTTCATGTTCGATTGCTACCTCTAATTCTGCAAGAGAATTTAGAGGCTCCCCATTTCCATTAAGCAACACTTTGTGTTCAGCTTCAAAGAATTTTTCTTTTTTCAATGAACTAATTATGGTGCTAGCTTTAACTGGATTAAAACCATTTTTCTTAAATATAGGTGATCTTTCGATCAAGTCGTTATATCTGTCTGTATAATCAGCAATACCTGATTTAATAGTCTCATCTGACAATAATTCTGTAACTTTTGGGTCAAATATCTTTGTATATGGCAGTTTCGAGTACGAGTCATTTCCTATATTAGCTAATTGGAGAAACCTTATAGATTCAAATAGGTCGGGGAGACCTAGGTCGCTTTTTATTGTACTTTCTAATTCTTCTTTTTTTACTTTTGATACTTTATTTAATTCAGTAATTAACCTTTTTTTCGCATCTAATATATCTTTATAGACTTTATCATAAACCGTTTTCATTTCTTGGTTCACTAATAAGGTTGATAAATTTTTCGAATCAAAACTAGGGCTAAATGGCTCAACTACCAATATATTTGCAGCATTAATATTCGTACCATCTGATTTTATCTCGAAGAAAGGAGTTTTTTCATAAACTAATTCTTCTGGTACTTTTCCTTCCGATATTTTTAAAAAAGTTTTTGCTAATGAGGTTTTCATCACTCCATTTGGTGCATATATCAGATTCGCATTTACACCTTCAAAGCTAAGTGTTTCGTTTAGTTGCTCTATTCCGTAACAATTTTCGAGATTTATAGATAGGGTTTTCATTTGCTTTCCTTAGCCTTAAATACAATAAATAATCATTTTCTAATAAATATATCAATATTTTGTAATTTTATACTGGTATTCACTTTAAAAGATCTCACTACTCAATTTAGTTGAGTCTCTAGATATTCGCTCAAGTAAATCTCAACCACAATAGATAGAAGAAGTTATTAATAAAATAATTGGGCTAAAGGTTATTACTTTGGGATAAAATTTACTGTGTCGGATGGCGCTTCGCTTATCCGACCTACGTTTTCAAATATATAATGCGGGGTTATTGGGCCGTGTGTATTGGAGGTTCGTTGGAGCTTGTTGGGTTTCGCTGCGCTCTACCCAAACTTTTATCTCTTCTTGATGAATGTTCGCCTTAAATTTTTACGCAGACAAAAATGGCGTTGCCTGAGCGCTCTGCCCATGGGGTTATTTTATCGTAGTCATGTTCAAATATGTGGATTTCGAAGTACGGTTTTAAGGCTTCTTTAAGCTCGGTATAACTAAAAGCGACCATTGGGTGCTCGTCGTACCATACGAGTGTTTTATCTGCGGTGGTTTTTTCTATGCTGAGTTTTAATAACTGTTTGCTGCCAGTGCCACTGTAATGCCAACCAGAGCGAAATGTGAAGAAGCTATTTTCGCTTGTTGCTGTGTGCTCTACAAATGAATCGCTGTCGATTTTGTTTTTATCAACCGTGTTAAAACAAAATATTCCACCTACGTTTAATGCGCTGTGTACGCTGGCAAGGCATTCTTTTAACTTATTTATGCCGTCGCAGTAATGGATTGAATACAAAAAGCAGGTAATTAAATCCAAGTGCTCGGTTACCTTAAATTCACTCATGTTTTGCAACGAAAATTGCGCTTCTGGGCAGCGCGTTTTTGCTTTATCTAGCATTGGCTGGTTTAAATCAAGCCCACTACTTTTGTAACCGTTATCAATAAAGTGGCGCACATGCGGGCCGGTGCCACACGCTAAATCGAGATGGGTGTTTGCGCCATTACCAAAAATTTGGTGCAGCCTGTGAATAGAATTGCTTTGGGCTTGATAATTAATATCTGCACACATTAAGTCGTAGTAATCAGAAAGGTCGGTGTAAAGCGCGTTTGCGGACATATAAGCCTAGTGGTAAGTAGTAGAATATTTTTAAGTCGCGCATAGTAAACTAGTTAGGGCTATTAGCGAAGAAGATATGTGCTTTAGGGTTGTCGGGTGGCGCTTCGCTTATCCGACCTACGTATTTAAATATTATAAAACGTTATTAGAAAATGGTGCGGAAGTGGAGATTTGTTGGGTTTAGCTTCGCTCTACCCAACATACGCAATATAACTCTTTAACTAATTCCTAAATACTTATGTACTTGTATTGATAGGCGCCAGTTTTTGGCAATACAGGTGTCGATTGCGAGTTTAGTTGCTGATACTTTTTGGCTAATTGGCTGTAAATAAACAAGCTTAGGATTAACGCCTGTTTTAGCAAATAATTCTTCTAACTCTTCTACATGCTTTTGCATGGCAACGGGGTGTTTAATTTCGTTGGCACGCTTCATGGTGCTGGTAAGTACTTCATAACCACCGCGCATATTGATTTTTGGTGATACCGTTACCCATGTTTGCTCTGGGGCAAGTATTTCGAACGTGCCGCTGGTTTCTATTTGTGTACTAAAGCCGTGTTCGTGTAATAAGTTACAGACTGGATTTAAATCAAACATACATGGCTCGCCGCCAGTAATAACTACGTGCTTTGCGGTATAACCACGTGATTGAAACAACGCTAAAATTTGCTCTGCACTGGCGTTAGCCCAATGATCTGAGTCGGCTTTTTTTTCTACAGTTTCATCCAGCGATACTTTATATACATTATCAACATCCCACGTTTGCTTGGTGTCGCACCAAGAGCAGCCTACTGGGCAGCCTTGCAGACGTAAAAATATTGAGGGTGTGCCAGTAAAGCTAGCTTCACCTTGAATGGTTTCAAACACTTCATTAATTTTGTACAAAAGAGATCTCACTTACTACCTAGCAGCCAAATTGCTACTATTAAAAAACCAAAAAGCGCTGTGCAAAAATTGTTATTTAAGCTGCGGCCGTGTAGTATATCGCGCCCTGATATAAACCTCTATTAAAACTAAGAGCAAAACAGATATGACGCAAAAAGTAGTTGTTATTTATTCCGGCGGTATGGACTCATTTACCGTATTAAATAAAGCCCTGCAACAAGGCCATGATGTATATGCCCTTTCATTTGACTATGGTCAGCGTCATGTAAAAGAGCTTAAAGTAGCGGCAAGTGTGTGTGAAAAATTAAACGTTCCACATAAAATTGTTGATATTTCGGCGATTAACCAACTTATTGGTGGCTCATCACTTACTGATGATATTGATGTACCTGAAGGCCATTACGAAGAAGAAAGCATGAAAAGTACGATTGTACCTAATCGTAATATGATTTTGCTCTCGCTTGCTGTTGGTTACGCGGTATCACTTAAAGCTAGCCAAGTTTATTACGGCGCTCACTCTGGGGATCATGCTATTTACCCTGACTGCCGTCCTGAATTTGTGCAAAAAATGGATGATGTGTGTCGTATTGCGAACTACGACGCGGTAGAAATTTTTAGCCCGTATTTAAATAATACTAAAATTGGTATTTTAACCGACGGTATTGAAATGGGTTTAGATTACAGCCAAACGTGGACCTGTTATAACGGCCGTGAAAAGGCCTGTGGTAAATGTGGCGCGTGCCAAGAACGCCTTGAAGCATTTGCACTAAATAACATTACAGACCCGTTAGAATACGAATAAGCCGCAATTAATTAGTAATACAATTGCTGCAAACAAAAAAAGGCTATCATCGATAGCCTTTTTTGTTTGTCAGGTTTTAAGTCAATGGTATTGATTACAGCCAGCGTTTTACGCGCGCTTTGTAAGCGGTAAACTCTTCGCCAAATAATTTAGTGAGCGCACGCTCCTCGGGTATTATTTGAAAAAACGTTAAATACGCAATAAACCCGATAATACATAAAAGCGCCCACAAGGAACTTAACCAAACACCCCACCCTGCTAAAATAAATGCAAAACCCACGTACATTGGGTTACGCGAAATTTTATAAATGCCGCTCGTAATAAGTTTTGACGCTTGCTCAGGTTTATTTGGGCTTACTGTGGTGTTTGCTATTTTAAAGCTCGCCACCCCTGCAATACAAAAAACACACCCAATAATGACCAAACTTGCTGCTAAGTAGGTAATAAAGGCGGTGAAATCAATAACACTGTAATGCGCAATAAGCGCCATTATGCCTGCAAAAAAAAGCACAACGATAACCGGTGGAATTTTATTATTTAACATGGCAACTCACTGTATTGATTAATTATGTTTATTATATGGTGGCTATGCAACCATTAAACAATATCTGAAGTGTATAAATGATGAACACGCTCAAAGCTGAACTTAAATAAAGTATACAAATTAAGTTACAATTGTCAGCTTTATCAAAAGCGCTTAAAGGTTATACTTTAACCATAAACGAATAATGAAATGAGAAGGAATGAGGTTATGTCTGGAACTACGATGATTGTACTTATTGTGCTAATTTCGGTTGGCTCAGGAGTAGTTTACGATATGTATAAAAAGCACCTTGAGTTTAAGCATAAAATGCAAAACAACAACAGCGATGCCCATAAACAATTAGCTGAGACAAACGCGCAAGTGCTTGCATTAAAAGAGCGTGTACAAACACTTGAGGCTATTGTTACTGATTCAAGCTTTAACGTTAAAGATGAAATTAATAAACTTTAAGTTGTTATAGGTAATTTGGATATAAATGTGCATTTTCTGGCTGCTCAATGCCGTGAGCAGCTAAAAACCCACCAATAGCTTGCCCGCAGCCCTGTGGTGCTCGCCCACTGTCTATCTCAAAGTTTAACTGATTAGCGTGTTGCTTACCCATAGAGCAAAGCCCTACGGTGCTTGGCGAGCGCATAGCGATACTTAGGTTACCTATTTGTTCAACTACAACGTGCTTACTAAAACGGGCAAAACCTTTGTATTTAAACTGCTCGTTTACGTATTCATTGCTTGTCGCAACAAGGGCTGCAATAAACCCATGTAAAAAGCTATTAGCTGACGAGTCAGACGTTAAAAACGAAATAGTCTTGTTATTAAATTCACTTAACTGACACTCGTTACATAACAACTCAACGGTGTATAGGTGTTGCCCTGCTATTTGCTGATGACCTTGTAATGTAACGTTTGCACCTGCAAACACAACACGTTTTAGTAACTCATTAACTGATGTTTGTACACAGCGTCCTTTCACAAGTTCTGGATTTTGCGCCATAACAGGTAAGTCGTGATGATTATTAAAAGGTGTACTCGTTGCATGGTGTTGCGTTAACTGAAAAAGCTCTCTTACTTCGTGTTCACGCGCTACTTTTAACGCTAAAAATGCGGTTTGAATAAGTTCTGAAGTAGGTAAGTTTTCCTCTACAATCCAGCGTCTGCCAAATAATAGTTTTTTGGCCTTGCCTTCGTTAGTAGATGCGCTTTTTTGGTAGTTATCGGGGCTCAGCACTGCTACTTGCAGATAGATTTCTTCACCTTTTTGTGCTGCGAGCACTCTAAAGTGAGCCGAAAACTCAATACTCTCAAGTACTTCGTTTACACTTTGAAGCGTGTGCTTGTAACGTAAAAAATGCTGTGGCACCACCCAATTACTATTAGCCAATTGCACAAGGGGTGCATAAGAAATAGGTTGCTCGTAACTGTGTTGCCATTTTTGCTCATTGCTGAGCAAATGATTAATGTGACTCTTGTTATCTGACATAAATAAACCAAATAAACTCGCGTAGTGCGATATAAACTATGAACACATTACGTCGTCAATATCGTAATTAGATCACATGTACGCCCTAATTTTGGGCTTTTTTAACTATCGGTGAGTTCTTGATAGTCTGTTATAACTTTTTGATAGTATGGCTTATCTTTATCGAGCATTTTATTATAATGATTTATGAGTTGTCGTTGGTACATAGCGTGCTCTGTACTAGCAAAGTCCCACATTTTGTTGCCTGTATGGCTAATTTCATTATTGGTACTAAAGCTCACTTCAATCACTTCATAAAAACGTTTGTTGTCGTAAACTATTTGTTCACTTATCAGCCCTAAACCGAGTTGTTTTAAACCCACTCGCAACTTATAAGTGTGATGCACTGGGCATAAAATAAACCGAACATTATTTAAATGCTCCACTGCGTTATTAGCAATAATTTGTTGTACTAAACTTAACAACAGCTCACCACCAACACCCGCTATTACAACTACTTGGCTTTTACTTAGAGCAATTTCAATTTTGCCTACATCCTGACATAAGACCTGCCACTGCGGATTTTTATCACAGGTTTTTTGTAATTTATTAATAGATGATAATTGCGCTTCTAGATCGTTCATTAAAGTGGCGACTATATCTACAAAAATAACCTGGTTTGCAGCTGCGCGTTTTAATAGCGCCATGCCTAAATAACCATGGTCGCAGCAACAATCCCAAATAATATCGTGATGCTGCGAAATTAATGTATCAATGGCAGTTAGGCGTTTACTGAGCTTCATTTAAGCAGGTATTTGTGACGTTTTATAGACAAGCGCTTTTAAACTTTTGTCCTTGTCTACTTCAATAAAACGCTCGGTGGGGGCTAGGCGCTGTACAAATTCAATTGCGCCTTGGGTGTGCTCGTTTATTAACGCCTTAAACGCCTCTTCGCTAAGCTCTGGGCTATTAGCGCACAATAACAATTGTGTGGTATCGCAAAGTAACTCTGGCAACCTGCGCAGCACTTTTTGATAATCTTTAGTTAATATAAAACTGCCTTTTTGAAAGCTTGGCGGATCAACTATTATTAAATCAAACGGGGCTGCTTTTTTTAGTTTTCCAAACGATTTTAAAATATCGTGAGGTAAAAAACTGACGCCGCGCTCAAAACCGTTTAGTTGATGGTTTTGCTTACCGACTTTAAGTACCCCTTTGCTCATATCCATATTCATCACATGATCTGCCCCGCCTTGCATTGCAGCAAGCGAAAACCCACATGTATACGAAAACAAATTAAGCACTTTGCCATGCTTGCTATTAGCCATTACAAATTCACGGCCGCTACGCATATCGGGAAATATTCCGGTATTTTGGCGGCTCTTTAAATCAACCAAAAAGCGAATGCCATTTTCGATTACAACATGTGGGTTAGGTAATTGTCCATAAACCACGGTGTTTTGGCTTTGTACGCCAGCACGTTGCTGGTACACAAGTGACGTAATAAGCTCAGGCTGATTTTTTTGTGCCCACTGCCACACAACATTGGTGAGCTCGCTTAGTGTTTGCTCATCAATTTCATCGTACGAAACCAAAAATAAACTTGGCGGGTAAAAGTCTAAATTAATATGGCTTAATGCTTCGACGCTGTGGCCTCGGCCATGAAAAACACGACACAGTTCATTTTTTAAAATTGGCGCGTTTTCAAGCGCAGTAATAAGAGGTGTAAAGTTTGCTGTCATTTTTAATTAATCAACTGTTGTTGTAGTTCATGTATTTCATCGCGAACAGAGCCCGCTTTTTCAAATTCTAGGTCGCTTGCGTATGCATGCATTTTGGTTTCAAGCTGCTTAATTTGCACGGCAATTTCTTTCGCACTAAGAACCTTTTTAGACTCTTTACGAATAAGTTTAAGGTTGTCTTTAGGGGATGCTTCTTCGCCTACATCCATTACATCAAGTATTTTTTTAGCCAGAGCATGAGGCTCTATGCCGTGCTCAACGTTATATGCATGCTGAATTTCGCGCCTGCGTGCTGTTTCGTCCATGGCTTTTGCCATTGATTTTGTAATTCTGTCGCCATATAAAATAGCGCGGCCATCTAAGTGACGAGCAGCACGGCCAATAGTTTGTATCAGCGAGCGAGCCGAGCGTAAAAAACCCTCTTTGTCAGCATCAAGTATGGCAACAAGTGCCACCTCTGGCATATCAAGGCCTTCTCGCAGTAAGTTAATGCCCACTAACACATCAAACACGCCAGCTCGTAAGTCACGAATTATTTCTACGCGCTCAACGGTATCAATGTCTGAATGTAAGTAACGTACTTTTACATTATGCTCGCTTAGGTAGTCTGTTAAATCCTCAGACATACGTTTAGTAAGTGTAGTTACCAGTACGCGTTCGCCCTTCTCCACACTTTTGTATATTTCTGAGAGTAAATCATCAACCTGATCGCCCACAGGGCGTACTTCTATAAGTGGGTCGAGCAGACCTGTTGGGCGAATTACTTGCTCTGCTACTTCGCCTGCGCTGCGCTCAAGCTCAAAGTCGCCAGGCGTTGCTGATACATAAATAGTTTGTGGTGCTATGGCTTCAAATTCTTCAAAACGCAGTGGCCTATTATCCATTGCTGAGGGCATTCTAAAACCATACTCAACAAGGTTTTCTTTACGGCTTCTGTCGCCTTTATACATTGCGCCAATTTGCGATACGGTTACATGCGATTCATCAATAATCATTAATGCGTCATCAGGTAGGTAATCAAGCAATGTTGGCGGTGGATCGCCTGGCGTACGCCCCGATAAATAGCGGCTGTAGTTTTCTATACCCGAGCAATAACCAAGCTCGGTCATCATTTCTATATCGTATTGCGTTCGCTGTGCTACACGTTGCTCTTCTACTAATTTGTTTGCACTGAGTAACTGGGCGCGTCGCTCTTTTAGTTCTTCTTTTATTTTTTCGATAGCGCCAAGTATTTTTTCACGCGGGGTAACATAGTGCGTTTTAGGATAAATAGTAGCGCGCACTATGTGCTTTTCAATAGCACCGGTAAGCGGGTCAAAAATACTTAAGCGTTCTATTTCATCATCAAACATTTCTACACGTACAGCAAAAGTGTCTGACTCAGCTGGGAATATATCAACTACTTCGCCACGTACGCGGTATGTACCTCGGCTAAAATCTATATCATTGCGGGTATATTGTATTTCAGCAAGGCGGCGTAGCATGTCGCGTTGATCGACTTTTTCGCCCACTTTTAAAAGCAGCATCATTTTCATGTACGATTTAGGGTCACCCAAACCATAAATAGCCGATACCGATGCCACAATAATGGTGTCGCGACGCTCAAGCAATGCTTTGGTCGCGCTTAAACGCATTTGCTCTATGTGCTCATTTATCGAAGCATCTTTTTCAATAAATGTGTCGCTAGATACAACATAGGCTTCTGGCTGGTAGTAATCGTAATACGATACAAAGTATTCAACCGCGTTTTTAGGAAAAAACTCTTTCATCTCGCCGTATAGCTGCGCAGCCAATGTTTTATTGTGCGCCATTATTATTGTAGGACGGTTTAAATCGCTAATAATATTGGCCATGGTGAAGGTTTTACCTGTACCGGTGGCACCTAATAACGTTTGGTGTGCAAGCCCCGCTTCTAAACCTTCGCATAGCTGTTTAATGGCGGTAGGCTGATCGCCTGCTGGTTTGAAATGTGATTTTAACTGAAAATGGTCGCTCAATTATTGCACTCCTGTAACGATTCGCCGCTCAGCGCTTCTAGTTTTTTCATAAACCATTTATATGCCACTATTGCTGTAAATAAATTACCTATGGCAGCGCCTATAAATAACCCTAATAATCCGGCTATTTCGTTGCCGATATAAGCAAATGGTACATAAAATATGAATAAACGAATAACGCTTAGTACCAATGCGTTCATTGGTTTATGTAAAGCATTAAACGATGAGTTTGATAATATGATCACCCCTTGTAAGCCATAGCTTAATGGGATGGTATAAATAAAGAGCTTAATTACATCTATTACGGCTTGTTCTTTACCAAATAATTGGCTTATTACACCTGAAAATGCAATTAGTAATACGTAAATGGCAAATTGCAATACCATCACAAATTTTAGTGTGTCGGTATACGCTTCTTTAACACGGCATAATTTGCCAGCCCCAAAGTTTTGACTCACAAATGGCGGTAATGTCATCGATAACGCAAGCACTAAAATACTTGCAATAGATTCTATCCGGCTTCCTACTCCAAATGCGGCCACGGCTTCTGGCCCATGATGCGCTACTAAGGCGGTCATTACAGCCATTGCAACGGGTGTAAGCATGTTTGCACCTGCAGCAGGTAAACCAATTTTTAATATTTTACGAATAGCGCCAGTTACAGTTTGCTTGCCCGCTTTGAGACTCAACAAACGTTTTTTAACCACTAATATATATAAAATAATAACCACAGCGACCGACCATGCAACAACACTTGCTATGGCAGCGCCTTGAATTCCTAACGCTGGTACCGGCCCAAAGCCAAATATAAGTATTGGGTCAAGTACGGCGTTTATCAGCCCAGCTCCGCCCATTACTATACTTGGCGTTTTGGTATCACCGCTGGCACGCAGTACCGAGTTACCAATCATTGGGGTTATTAAAAATACGCTACCGATAAACCATACATTCATGTATTCATGTATTAACGGCAATACTTGTGCGCCCGCTCCTAGCAAAGTAAATATGGGGTCAATCAGTAAATATCCAACAGATGACAATACAATAACCAAAACCACACCAACCATTAAAGAAATACTGGCATCAAAACGTGCTTCATCAATTTTATTACTGCCGAGCGCTTTCGCTATTACTGCTGATGTACCGATCCCCAGCCCTATTGCTAAGCTAATAACGGTAAAAGTAACTGGAAATGTAAAGCTCACAGCAGCTAGCGGTTCGGTGCCAAGTAAACTTATAAAAAAGGTGTCTACAATATTGAACATCATTAGTGTGATCATGCCGAATATCATCGGTATGGTCATCGTCTTTAATGTAGACAAGATAGGATCGTTTAGTAAATCTGGGCGAGTCTGAGATTTTGAAATTGCGCGCATGAAATAAATAGGCCTCTTTTACTGAACGAATCATTTTAAAGCATCAAGGCAGTTCAAGCCACGGATTTATCACTACAATTGATGTAATTACGAAGTAAATATTCTAAAAAATAGTAAAACTTGGTTTTTACATCTTTTTGTTAAAATAGAGCCTAAACACGCCAAAAAACAATTAAAACACATTTTTATAACTTTTATTACAAACACCCTGTGTTATCTGATGCTTTTTTACACAAAGCAACTACTTGGTTTATCGTTACGAAAAAATTCATTCATGGAGTTACATCTATTAGCCAGCAAAACATAACCTACTGTTTTACAATGAATAAAAAATAGTGATTTAAAAGCTTGAAATCGTTGTAGCACCCTAAAACATTGGTGCCGATGATGTTCTTAAAGTTTCATAAACAGAGTTATCCACAGAAACCGTGGATAACTCATTCAAAGCCGCATTTATAAAGGCCTTGAGAGACTCGCAATTTTCGCTGAGGTCTAATCAATTGTTGATTTGCTAATTGTGGCATTTTTATAAACTCACACTGAAAACGCAAGCTTGCCGATTTTTCTTCTTAACATAGTTATACGTTAGTAAATAAAAAACGTTTAATACAAAGTTAAGTTATTGATTGTTCTATTTTTGAGCGAAGATAATAAATGCTCAATTTATAGATCAAAATTGGATCACTATTAAGGGGAAAAATACTTTTATGACTATTCGTGCAGGTATATTTTTAGAAAATTAAAATAAAAAAGTAAATAAATACGAAGAATACCCCAAAGTAAAAAATGAAATTTTATGTTTTTGAGTTGTTTTTTAATTACAAGTGGCTTTAATGGCGTGTTTAATTTAACCAATTTAAAGACTCAACAATAATAAAACTCGCATTAGTATTCTTAAATTCTTAAAAAAACAGCTTTAATAGAGCTACAAATCACGCAGATCGAACACAAAAACAACGAATAAACCTATTTTTTCAATTTATGACTTTTATATGTTGACACTTTGCGGCTCCATCATTAATATTTCGCCCCGTTGAAAGGCAAGACGCTTCCCCCTTAGCTCAGTTGGTTAGAGCGACGGACTGTTAATCCGCAGGTCCCCCGTTCGAGTCGGGGAGGGGGAGCCAAGTTTTCAACCATAAACGATTCCCCCTTAGCTCAGTTGGTTAGAGCGACGGACTGTTAATCCGCAGGTCCCCCGTTCGAGTCGGGGAGGGGGAGCCAAGTTTATGTTTATGATGTAGTTCCCCCTTAGCTCAGTTGGTTAGAGCGACGGACTGTTAATCCGCAGGTCCCCCGTTCGAGTCGGGGAGGGGGAGCCAAATCATAATAATATCAGTACTTTAGTTCCCCCTTAGCTCAGTTGGTTAGAGCGACGGACTGTTAATCCGCAGGTCCCCCGTTCGAGTCGGGGAGGGGGAGCCAATTCTAAGAATTTCATAGACATTCAAAGCTATTTCCACTACTCTTCCTTATATAACTAAAGCATTAGTTTAATTCTTTAATGCGCTGTACTTAGTTTATTAATCAAGGACTTGATTCCTTCCCTTTTGATCATTAAAAGACTGAAAACATGGCTGGATTTAAAAAACTTATTTTTATACAAATTATCTCTTGGTTATTGTGTGTTGCAGCAGGAAGCTACTTCATATCTATAAGCTTTGATACTGCGGTAAGTGATGCACAAAAAAATGCACAAACAACTGTTACTAAGTATATTAATGACCTTTCTTTAGACGATATTTCTGCTCAAAATTTAAAACAATCAATTGCAGATGGTAATACGTTTTCAAGCTTTACTCTAAGAGATTACCAAGGTGCTGAAGTATTTAGCATTAACCCCCCTACTCAATTACCAATGTTTGCTGATTTTGTACTCTCTAACTTTAACTCTGTACGCCCACAGTTTGCTGTGAACGATGCCGCAGATATAAAAGTTGAATTTGTACTTAACATTGAGCATTTAGCGTCGCAGCTACAAACTTCCCTATTTATTGTTATTTTGATTTCTGCCATTTTAGTTATTATTCCAATAATTCTAATGAAATCTATTTTTTATCATTTAAATAAAAATATAAGTACAACAGTTGCTGACATTATCGATATTTATATCAATCAAAACCAACTTGATAATGATTTAGAAACAGCATTAGATGGCACTCGATTGAAAAAAATGGGAAAAGATTTAGTACCTAGTTTTAATCGGTTATCACATTTTTTAAAAAACAAAAACGAAGACATACAAAGCGCTGCTATGACTATCAAGCATGAAGCGTACAAAGATGTAATTACCTCGCTTGGTAATCGTAATATGTTTGTTGAGTACTACGAAAAAAATATTGAAAACACTGAGCAAAGTACATTTGGCTCTTTAGCTATGGTTCGTTGTAGCGAGCTACAAGCTATAAACCAAAGCCGTGGTTATCAAAAAGGTGACGAGTACGTTAAAGGCGTTGCTGATATTATTAAGCACATAAGCGGCACTTACACGGGTAGCCAAGTATTTAGATTAAACAGCTCTGATTTTGCGGTAGTACTCCCCCACATTCCTTTAAAAGAAGCTGAGCGCTTTGGTGAAAACCTGCAATCGCGTTTCACGCAGTACCAACAAAACCAAGAGTTAAGCTCGGTAGCTAATACAGGTATTGTAGGTTACGAAAAAGGTAAGCCCTTAGGCGAACTGCTTTCTGTTGTTGATAACGCGATGAGTATGGCGCAATCAAAACAGGTAAACGCATGGCACGTACAACGTGAAACTGATTTAGTTAATAATGTGAGTGCAGGTTTTGGTAATCAAAACTGGCGTAAGGTTATTAAGGAAGTTATTGAATCTAAGCGTGTGCATTTAGTGATGCAAAACATTATGCCGCTTGGTAAAAGCATAAAAGCCTACGCTGAAGTACAAGTTCGATTTAAAACAGAAGACAATCAGGTACTGCCTACCGCCTCTTTTTTAGCAATGGCCGAAAAGCTTGATATGGCAATAGAAATTGATCGCTTAATCATCGACTCTTCTCTTGAAAAAGTTAAAAGCCGTAATTTATCTGAAAAGTTTTTTGGTTTAAACGTAACAGCCTCTAGTGCACACAACGATCAGTTTGTAATTTGGCTAGAACGCCGATTATTAAAAGATACGCACATTGCATCTAAACTAGTATTTGAAGTTAGCGAGTTTGGTTTACAACAAAACATCAAAGCTAGTAAACGCTTTATCGACATGGTTCACCGCGTTGGTGCACGCGTAACTGTTGAACGTTTTGGTGTTGGCTTAACATCATTTAAATTTTTCCGCGATTTAAAACCTGACTTTATTAAAATGGATGCAAGTTACACTCGCGGCCTTGAAGACGATAAAAACAATCAGTACTTTATGCGCTTAATGGTTGATTTAGCCCACCGTATTGGTGTTAGCGTATTTGCTGAAGGCGTTGAGAGCCAAGAAGAAAAACACATTATAGAAACTTTGTGTTTAGATGGTGTGCAAGGTTATTACATAGAAAAACCTAAAGACATCTAATCAGGTTTTCAATTAATACAAAAAAGAGCATTCGTTGCTCTTTTTTTGTTTCTACTATTTTATCCTTACATCAAGATCACATTAATTTTACAGCCTTGTGATCAATATGTTTGTCCTGACGTTTATTTAACTGATAACAGCTCGCAAATGTTGTTTATCGAGGCAGAAAAAAGGATAATACGCAGGACTTTAATAGCGTGAGGCACACATGACAGAATATGTCTTGTTATTGATTGGAACCGTTCTGGTCAATAACTTTGTATTAGTACAATTTTTAGGCTTATGTCCATTTATGGGCGTATCAGGTAAGCTTGATACAGCGATTGGTATGTCTTTGGCAACCACGTTTGTGCTTACGCTTGCCTCTGTAACTAGCTATTTAGTTAATCAATATATTTTAATCCCTCTGGATATCGAATTTTTGCGTACCATGAGCTTTATTTTAGTGATTGCTGTTGTAGTGCAATTTACCGAAATGGTTGTGCGTAAAACCAGCCCTACCCTATATCGCTTACTTGGCATATTTTTACCGCTGATCACCACTAACTGTGCGGTATTAGGTGTGGCTTTATTAAATATCAAAGAAGATCATTCGTTTTTACAATCTGCAGTATATGGCTTTGGTGCTGCTGTTGGTTTTTCTTTAGTGCTTGTATTGTTTGCAGCACTACGCGAACGCTTAGCTGCTGCTGACGTTCCTACGCCTTTTAAAGGCGCCTCCATTGCAATGATCACCGCAGGCTTAATGTCGATGGCGTTTATGGGTTTTACTGGATTAGTGAAGTTTTAATATGACCTTGTTTTATGCCTTGATAGCGATTGGTTCGCTAGCACTCGTTTTTGGACTTATTTTAGGGTTTGCAGCAATACGCTTTCGTGTTGAAGGCAACCCTATTGTTGAGCAAATTGATACTATTTTGCCACAAACTCAATGCGGACAATGTGGCTACCCGGGTTGTCGCCCTTACGCCGAAGCCATAGCTAATGGCGATGAAATAAATAAATGCCCACCGGGCGGTGAATCAACCATGAAAAAGCTTGCCGGCTTAATGGGGGTTGATGAAAAACCACTTGCCGGTGGTGAGCAAGCAGAACCTATAAAAACAGTGGCTTATATTCGCGAAGACGAATGTATTGGTTGTACCAAATGTATTCAAGCCTGCCCAGTTGACGCTATTTTAGGCGCAACTCGTCAAATGCATACTGTATTAATTGATGAATGCACTGGCTGTGATTTATGTGTTGAGCCTTGTCCTGTAGATTGCATTGATATGCTACCTGTAGCCGAAACTAAACAAAACTGGAAATGGCAGCTAGACGCTATTCCTGTTACACAAATAGATTAGAGGTTTGAGTGGACAAGTTACTTGAACAAATAAAAAAAGGCACCGTGTGGGCATTTCCTGGCGGCATACACCCACCACAACAAAAGTCACTCTCCAATAGTGCGAGTATCACTCGCCTACCTTTGCCCGACAAACTCATTGTTGCGCTTAAGCAGCACATAGGTGCAAACGGTAAGTTACTTGTAGAAAAAGGCCAACACGTATTAAAAGGCCAACCATTAACAGCGCCTGCTGCTAACTGGTCGGTACCTGTGCATGCGCCAAGCTCTGGTGTGGTTACTGATATTGCACCTATGCCATCAGCACACCCATCGGCCCTGCCTGAACTAAGTGTTATTATTGAACCAGACGGCAAAGACGAATGGGTAGCTCTAAATAAAAATAAAAATCCTGCTGAGCTTAGTCATGACGAGCTGATAAATATTATTCATCAAGCCGGTATTAGCGGTATGGGTGGTGCTGGTTTTCCTACTTATGTAAAAGCAGATACCAAGCAACCTATCGAATTTTTAATTGTAAATGCTGTTGAGTGCGAACCTTATATTACTGCCGATGACGTTTTAATGCGCGAACACGCTAAAGAAGTTATCCAAGGCATTGAAATAATGCAGCAACTTTTAAACCCAACACTGTGCATTGTGGGTATAGAAGATAACAAGCCTGAAGCTATTGCAGCAATGAAGCAAGCAGCTGAGCATAACTCAAAAATTATTATTCAAACGGTGCCAACTATTTATCCATCTGGCGGTGAAAAGCAATTAATTAAATTACTTACTAACCGTGAAGTTCCTAGCATTGGTATTCCAGCCGATATTGGTATTTTAGTGCATAACACGGGTACTTTGTTTGCCGTACAACAAGCCGTTTATGAAGGTAAACCGCTAATTGAACGTATAGTTACAGTAACAGGCAACACTATTCATAAACCTGGAAATGTATGGGCACTACTTGGTACTGAAATAAAGCACTTACTTGATTGCCAAGGGTTCTCGCCTGTACCTCAACAAAGTGTTGTAATGGGCGGCCCAATGATGGGCTTTACGCTACCCACAGTACGTATCGGCATAGTTAAAACAACCAACTGTATTTTAGCGCCTGATCATAAAGAGCTAGCGGAACCCGGCCCTGAAAAAGCCTGTATACGTTGTAGCGCCTGTGCCGATGCCTGCCCTGCTTCTTTATTACCACAACAATTGCAGTGGTTTGCTAAATCAAAAGAGTACGACAAACTACAAGAGCACAATTTATTTGATTGTATTGAATGTGGTGCTTGTGCATACGTGTGCCCAAGCGAAATCCCTCTTGTACAGTACTACCGTATAGCCAAAGTTGAAATTAAAGAACAACAAGCTGACAAAATTAAAGCTGACAGAGCAAAAGAGCGTTTTGACGCCCGAAAAGAACGTTTAGAGCGTGAGCAAGAAGAACGCCAAAACCGCCATAAACGCAAACCTGCTGCTAAATCTGCTGACGAAAAACAAAAAGTAGCTGAGGCACTAGCCCGTGTTAAAAATAAATCAGATAACGGCGATGAAAAATCAGCTGTTGCTGCCGCTATTGCACGCGCTAAAGCTAAAAAGCAACAAGGCGAAGAACTAGAGCCAGATAACAGCGAAGTAGCAAAAGAACGCGCACTACGTAAAGAACAAGCGCGTAAATATAAAGAGCAAAAATCTCAAACAGATGAATCGGCCGAGACTGCACCCGTTGATGATAAAAAATCAGCAGTTGCTGCAGCCATTGCTCGCGCTAAAGCCAAAAAGGCAGCACAAGCAAATGAAGAGCCACAAAACGATGCCCCTGCTGATGATAAAAAGTCAGCGGTAGCTGCGGCCATTGCTCGTGCTAAAGCCAAAAAGGCAGCACAAGCATTAGATAACGCTGAACAATCAACAAATGAAGCACCACAAAGCGATGCCCCTGTTGATGATAAAAAAGCAGCGGTAGCGGCGGCCATTGCGCGCGCTAAAGCAAAAAAAGCGGCTAAAGCATTAGATGGCGCTGAGCAAACCGTGAGTGAAGAGCCACAAAGTGATGCCCCTGTTGATGATAAAAAAGCAGCGGTAGCGGCGGCCATAGCTCGTGCTAAAGCTAAAAAAGCAGCTAAAGCATTAGAAGAAGCCGAGCAAACCACAAGTGAAGAACCACAAACTGATGCCCCTGTTGATGACAAAAAAGCAGCGGTAGCGGCGGCTATTGCCCGCGCTAAAGCTAAAAAAGCAGCTAAAGCACTAGAAGATACCGAGCAAACTCAGCTACAAGTTGATAGCGCAGCACCTAAGAGTGCAGAAAGTAACACCGATGACTCATCAGATCTTATTAACGCAGATAAACCTAAATCAGCCGACGATAAGAAAAAAGCCGCCGTGGCTGCTGCAATTGCGAGAGCAAAAGCTAAAAAGTTACAAAAAGAAGGAAATAATCAGTCATGAAACTAACCATGGCCAGTTCACCGCATAATCACAGCCACAAATCGTTAACGCGATTAATGCTTAGCGTTATTGCTGCGTGTATTCCTGGGCTAATTGCTCAAGTTTTCTTTTTTGGTACAGGTGTGCTTATTCAACTAGTACTAGCGCTTGTTGCTGTAAGCATATTTGAAGCTGCAATAATGCTAATACGAAAGCGCCCTGTTTGGCCTGCATTAAGTGATGGCAGTGCGTGGCTTACTGCCGTGTTATTGGCATTGAGTATTCCACCACTTGCCCCTTGGTGGATAATCGTGATTGGCTGTTTATTTTCTATTGTTATAGTTAAACAGCTTTATGGCGGCCTCGGGTTTAACTTATTCAATCCAGCAATGGCGGCTTATGTACTGCTGTTAGTTTCGTTTCCGGTGCAAATGACCGCATGGTTGCCTGTTAGCGATTTAATAAATACGCCAATAGGCTTTGCTGATCAGCTAAGGCTAATATTTACCGATTTTACGGCCTCTGGGTTTAGTCTAGATCAAGTACGTGCAGGGGTTGATGGCCTAACAATGGCAACACCGCTGGATACTGTTAAGACAGACATAGCACACGGTTTAACCGTTACCGAAAGCATGCAAAAGCCAATATTTAACGAATGGGCTGGCCTTGGTTGGGCCTGGGTTAACTTAGGCTTTTTAGCCGGTGGTTTATACTTATTAAAAGCAAAAATAATTAACTGGCATATTCCTGTCAGTTTTATCGCAACTTTAGCTGTATGTAGTGCTATTGGTTATATCGCATCACCAGGTACAGAGCCGGGCACCCTATTTCACTTATTAAGTGGTGCCACTATGATGGGAGCCTTTTTTATAGCAACCGATCCGGTATCTGCAGCAACAACTAACAAAGGGCGCTTAATTTATGGCGCACTAATTGGCTTACTAATTTATTTAATTCGTACCTTTGGTGGTTTTCCTGATGCCATCGCATTTAGCGTATTACTGATTAATATTGCAGTGCCACTAATAGACTACTACACACAGCCACGTACTTATGGCCATGGAGCAGTAAAATGATCATTTCGTCAATGGCTAAAAATGGTGCTATTTTAACTGCGTTTGCATTAGCAACAACTGGCTTAGTTGCCTCTATCAACGCGCTTACTGCCGATAAGATTGCAGAGCAAGAACAACTGCAACTTACTGCGCAGCTACAAGAAGTGCTCGACCCAAAATCGTACGACAATCAATTATCACAAGATTGCGTAGTTATTACTGACGAAAAACTAGGCCCATACGCAAATCAAGTAATTTACCGTGCTCGTAAAAACAATAAACCAGTCGCTGTTGTTATTAGGCATGTTACGCCAAACGGCTACAGTGGCGATATTAACTTATTAACAGCGGTATTAAGCGATGGCACTATTGCTGGCGTCCGTACGACTAAACACGAAGAAACCCCTGGTTTAGGTGACAAAGTAGAAGTTAAAAAATCACTTTGGATCACAACATTTAAAAGCTTAACGGTTGAAGGCGAAGAAGACGCTCGCTGGGCTGTTAAAAAAGATGGCGGCCAGTTTGATCAATTTACAGGCGCGACCATAACGCCACGTGCTGTTGTGGGCTCTGTTAAAAATGCCGTATTATTCGCACAAACTAATTTTGATGATATTTTTGCAGCACCTAATGCTGAATGTATGGAGGTAGCTAAATGAGTGAGTTAAAAACATTATACAAAGAAGGTGTATGGGTAAATAACCCTGCCCTTGTACAGCTTTTAGGTTTATGTCCACTGCTTGCCGTTACCTCAACGGTAACAAATGCCTTAGGTTTAGGTTTAGCAACTTTACTCGTACTAATAGGCTCAAATGTTACCGTATCGATTGTGCGTAACTGGGTGCCAAAAGATATTCGTATACCTGTATTTGTAATGATCATCGCGGGCTTTGTAACAATAGTTCAATTACTTATGAACGCTTATACCTTTGGTTTATATCAATCATTGGGAATTTTTATCCCGTTGATTGTAACTAACTGCGCCATTATTGGCCGCGCCGAAGCATACGCCTCTAAAAATCCTGTTCATTTATCAGCATTTGACGGCTTAATGATGGGCTTAGGCTTTATGGCTGTATTGTTAGTGTTAGGAGCTATGCGTGAACTCATTGGCCAAGGTACGCTGTTTGACGGAGCCGATTTATTACTTGGCCCATGGGCACAGAGCATGCGCATAGAAGTATTTAACTTTGATAACCAATTTTTACTGGCAATTTTACCACCGGGTGCCTTTTTAGGGCTTGGGCTACTTATTGCTGCAAAAAACGTAATTGACGCACAAATAAAATCAAAACAAGTTGCACCGCCAGAGGCTGAAAAAGGTCCTCGAGCACGTGTTACTAGCTTAACTTAAGGGGAAAACGTATTAGAGCAACAATTAGCACTAATACGTTTTAAGTTGCATGAATAAAGAAAAACGTCACCAAATACTGTCGCGCCTGCGCGACGATAACCCGCACCCAGTTACAGAGCTTGGATATTCAAGCCCATTTGAGTTACTAGTAGCAGTAACTCTTTCAGCACAAGCAACTGATGTAGGCGTTAATAAAGCCACTCGAAAGTTGTTCCCTGTTGCTAATACACCACAAGCCATTTTAGATTTAGGTCACGATACACTGCGTGATTATATAAAAACCATAGGCTTATTTAACTCTAAAGCTGCCAACGTGTACAAAATGTGCCAAATATTGGTAGATGAACATAACAGCATCGTGCCAGAAAATCGTGAAGCCCTAGAAGCCCTACCAGGCGTTGGCCGTAAAACCGCTAATGTTGTACTCAACACAGCCTTTGGCTGGACGAAAGATAACGAAGGTAGATACTTTATAGCGGTAGAT
>NZ_WTKZ01000003.1:0-162869 GCF_011378805.1 Pseudoalteromonas sp. Z9A6 | reverse complement strand
CAAAAGATCGGTCAACCGATCAAAAATACCTTAACTGATCGGTGTTAGCGCCTAAGGCGCTTTTTTATTTGTTTAGCAGTACATTAGTGGTCGTGACCACACCCACCTTCGCCATGTACGTGGCCGTGAGTTAATTCATCTTCTGTCGCATCACGTACTTCTAGTATTTCTACATCAAAGTTAAGTGTTATACCTGCAAGTGGGTTATTACCATCTACAATCACTTCTTCATCTTGGATATCGATGATCATTACTGATTGGTCACCATCATCTGTTGATGCACGAAATTGCATGCCAACTTCAATTTCCATACCTTCAAACATTGATTTAGGTACTGCTTGCATTAGGTTTTCGTGGCGCTCGCCGTAACCTTCTTCAGGTTCAACCTTTACGCTAAGCGTGTCGCCTGGTTGCTTGCCCAGCAAAGCATTTTCTAGGCCTGAAATTAAATAGCCTGTGCCAATGATAAAGTGTAGTGGCTCACCACCGAACGAGTTATCAATGCTATTGCCATCATTATCCATTACTGAATAATGCATTTTTACCACTTTGTTTGCCGCAACGATCATAGTCATTCCTATTTATTCATCTTCAAGAGAGTAGGGTAGAGGCAGAATGCTTAGCTCCACCTGAGGTGTGTGTTTTGCACGAAGTACCTGAGTTACATCAGTATCGTTTGGCAACACAACGAGGCCTGTTAATTTATTTGTTTGCTCATCAAAGCTTTGTGCAATAAGTTTACCTGCACGGCGCCAATTTTCGCCTAATTGGGTTTCTAAATCAGGCTCTGAAAGAATCCCTTCGCTTTGCCCTGAAACGATATACATTGCACGTTTATTTTTACCAAGGTACTTCATACGGGCTACTGTTTCTTGACCGGTATAACACCCTTTTTTGAAACTTATACCGCCAATAGCATGTAGGTTTACCATTTGAGGAACGTACTCGCCAATTGCATCTGCACTTAGCTGAGGCTCACCGGCAAGCATCGCTGCTTGTTGCCAAGGGGCTTCGTTATCAAGTGTGGATACGTTATCAGGCATGCTAAATTGGTTATCAACCATTATTAAAACACGGTTATCAGCTAATTTTAGCGCTTTACCATTCGTAAAATCACACGCGCTTGCATCGCCTTCAAAGCTAATATCAAGTTGTGCCAGCACATCCGATAAATCATCACCAATTAAACCAATTAAACGCTTTGAGCATTCAGTAATATCAACTTTTGCAAATACAGCGTATTTTTTAAGTTCAGCTAATGATTTTTCAACTTCAGCTTGGCTACCCGCAAGGTAGTAACTATCTTGGTAAGAAAATAATTTAAATACACCCCAAAGTTTACCTTTGGCGCTGCAATGGCCAGCCCACAAATAATTACTGCTGGTTAATTTATTTAGATCTTGAGTGATTTGTCCGTGCAAATAAGATAATTTATCAGCACCGCAGAGGCTAATAAGTTGATGAGATAACGGACATGAATAAACGCTCGACATAAAAACCTTCTTTGCAATATAAATGAAGTGACATAATAACGCAGTTGTTACGTATGGTACAGACAAGCGCTTATTGGTGCGGGTTTATTATTTAATGAGAGATTAATAGCTGCTAAATAGGCTTGTGTTTGTTAAACTCGAGTCAATTAAGTATGAGGTTTAAAATGGTTGAAATTCATAGTAAAGCACGTATTCGTTGGGCTTGTCGTCGTGGCATGTTAGAGCTAGATGTTTTGTTTATGCCGTTTGTAGAAGAAGCATACGACTCTTTGAGCGCAGAGCAACAGGCTATCTTTCAGCGTTTGCTAACAGAAGAAGACCCTGACTTATTTGCATGGTTTATGGGTCATGAAGAATGTAAAGACGAGCAGTTAAACGGTATGGTTTCGCTGATCTTAGACCGAGTTCGTGTATAGGTTTACGGTTACAAATAATAAAGCTGACCACAAACCAATTGTGGTCTTTTTTTGTATGCTCAGTTTTATATTATGTTTATTTTTAGATTCACTATTAGCTATGCTTTTTTGTTTAATAATAAATGCACTAGCTGGCTTGATAATGTGGCGCAAAGTATTAGCAATTCACCCAAATGAGGGAATTATAATATTAGAACCAAAGTTATTTAGATTTGAGGGCGAGAGCTTAAAAATTCAGGGTGAAATAAGTAACAAAAGCCGATTTTATGGTAATAATATATGGCTTCATATTAAAGGTTTTAGTAACAACCATTGGCTTATAATTTCAGCCAATGGCGTTAATGAGCAAAGTTATGCGCGTCTAAAACGTGCCACTGTCGGCGCAATTAATTGCGTTTTGGAGTCAAAATAGTCGGCGTTGGATTTTCACTTTGTTCAGGGTAATCAATAGTGTAATGCAAGCCTCTGCTTTCTTTTCGCTCCATAGCACTTCTAATAATTAGCTCTGATACTTGCACTAAATTACGAAGCTCAAGTAAGTTGTTACTTACTCTAAAGTTTGCATAGTAATCGTGTATTTCTTGCTGTAGCAACTCAACTCTATGCAGTGCTCGTTCTAAGCGTTTAGTAGAGCGTACAATACCTACATAATCCCACATAAATAAACGTAGTTCATGCCAGTTATGGGTAATAACAATTTCTTCATCTGAGTTACTAACACGGCTCTCATCCCAATGAGGAAGCGCCATCGGCTCTGGTGCATGTTCAATTTTACTTAAAATATCTTTAGCTGCAGCGTGGGCAAATACAATGCACTCTAATAGTGAATTACTTGCCATACGGTTTGCACCATGCAAGCCTGTGTAAGCAACTTCGCCAACAGCATACAAGTTATCGAGATCTGTTTTACCGTTAAAGTCGGTCATTACGCCACCACAAGTGTAATGCGCAGCAGGTACAACAGGGATTGCTTCTTTTGTTATATCAAGCCCTACACTTAGGCATTTTGCGTAAATAGTAGGAAAGTGCTCAATAATAAAGTCTTTATCTTTGTGGCTAATATCTAAATAAACACAATTGGCGCCTAAGCGCTTCATTTCAAAATCGATTGCGCGTGCCACTATATCGCGTGGAGCAAGCTCTTCACGGCTATCAAAGTCTTTCATAAACCGAGTTCCATCAGGGCGCTTTAAATAAGCCCCTTCACCGCGCATGGCTTCGGTAATTAAAAAGTTTTGTAGCTCTGGATGATAAAGACTTGTTGGATGAAATTGATTAAATTCCATGTTGGCAACTTTACAACCTGCACGCCAAGCCATTGCAATACCATCACCACTTGATACGTCTGGATTAGATGTATATAAATACACTTTACTTGCACCACCGGTTGCAAGAGCAACAAATTTAGCTGAAATGGTTTCTACCTTTTTAGCTTTTTTGTTCCACACATACATGCCTTCAATGTGTGAGCCTGTTTTTCCGGCGCTTTTATCTGTGATTAAATCAATGGCGTTGTATTGCTCTAAAAGCGTTATATTTTTATGAATTTTAACTTGGCTGATAAGTGTTGTTTGCACCGCTTTGCCTGTTGCATCGGCTGCATGCAATATACGACGATGGCTGTGACCACCTTCACGTGTTAAGTGAAAACGCTCTTTTCCTTTGCTATCAAACTCCATATCAAAGGGTACGCCTTGGTCGATTAACCACTGTAGGCAATCGTGAGCATTGCTGGCGGTATAATGAACAGCGTCTCTATCGCATAAACCGCCGCCTGCATCGAGTGTATCTTCAACATGAGATTCTATGCTGTCGTTTTGTTTATCAAATACAGCAGCTATACCGCCTTGGGCATACAAAGTAGAACCTTCGGTAAGCGCTCCTTTACTGATCACGGTAACGTTACAATAATTAGCTAGAGATAATGCAAGTGATAAGCCTGCTGCGCCGCTACCTATAATAGCGACATCTGCAATGTGATGTTTATTTTGGTTCATGTCAGAGGTACTTTGCGGTTACAATGCTCATATAGAGCAATATTTGTTTTTAATATCTGTAGTTGTATCATATTTGTCATACTACTACGTAGTGATTTTAAAGGCTTAGCGCCGTTATTATCATCTATTTTATAAAAAAATAATATTAAGCAGAACTTTTTATTCATAAAGAGGTCAGAGTATTTGTGAACAATGACGACAATATGAATAACAAGCAAAAATCAGACATAGGAGTACCGGCTCGAATGAGCGAGCAGGAATTAGATTTAGTGCTAGTAAAAAGGGTCCAGCAAGGAGATAAAAACGCCTTCAACCTATTAGTAAAGAAGTATCAAAACAAAATTGCAGGTTTGATCTCACGTTATGTATCTAACCAAGGCGATATTGCTGATGTAGCACAAGAAGCTTTTATTAAAGCTTACCGTGCACTTCCTAACTTTAGAGGTGACAGCGCCTTTTACACGTGGTTATACCGTATTGCCGTTAATTGTGCTAAAAATTACTTAGTAGCCCAGGGGCGTAAGCCGCCAGCAAATGATATAGACGCTGAAGATGCCGAGTTTTATGATTGTGCAGATTCAATGCGATCGAATGCATCTCCTGAAAACCTACTTTTAAGCGAAGAAGTACGCGCTGTTATTTTTAATACGATTGATAGTTTGCCTGAAGATCTTAAAACCGCAATCACCCTTAGAGAAATAGAAGGGATGAGCTATGAAGAAATAGCCGTGGTAATGGATTGCCCAGTCGGGACTGTGCGTTCGCGTATATTTCGTGCCCGTGAAGCAATAGATAACAAATTAAACCCATTAATAGGCGAGTCTTAGTATGACAAAAGCACACCTTAACAAGTTAGATAACGAAGCGTTATCGGCATTACTTGATGGCGAGCAACATCTAACTGATGCAAAAATTGCAGAGCAAGATGTAACTACGTTTGGCCGTTATGCGTTAATTGGTGATGCGATGCGTGCTCAAAAAAATAATAACGACATACATATTGATATTAGCGATCGCGTTGCATTAGCACTAGAAAGCGAGCCTGTTTATGCTGACTTTAGTCAGTCAAAAACACAGCCTCAAGCAATCACTGAAACAGTACAAGGTAATAAAGTAGTCGCTTTTAATTGGCGCAAACCAGTTGCCCAATTAGCTATTGCAGCAAGTGTAGCGATGTTTGCTATTGTGGGCGTTAATACGCTTCCTCAAAGTAACAATGAGCAGCAAAGTGAAATTCCATTACTGCAAACCACACCGCTAGCAGGTATGGCCTCGCCAGTAAGTTATTCGTCTGAGCCTGCGCTTGAAAATGCTGAGCAAGGTTTACGTGAACTACAGCAACAGCGTATTGGTGCGTTAGTTCTTGAGCATCAACGCCAAGCACGAGTTGCGAATTCTTTAGAAACAGCGCAAACTAATACCAAAGCGTCTGAGGAAAAAAACTAATTAAATGAAAGTAATCACTTTTGTTCTGTCGTTGGTAGTAAGCTTTAATGCATTTGCCAACGACACAAATCCTGCCAAAGATTTATTACTCAAAATGGCTAATGCCGTTCACACCCGTAATTTTGACGCCTCGTTTGTGGTTGTCAAAGGTAAAACAATGGAACCCTACCGATGGGTGCATGCTTTACAAGGTGACACCGAACTTGAGCATTTAAGTTTACTTAACGGTGCTGGGCTTGAAATGGTCCGTATCGATAATCAAGTTACTTATTTTGAACCTCAGTCTGAACCATATTCTCTAAAAACAGATTCAATAGCAGGTCCAATCCCTGAAGTACTTTTTAAAGATATAGATCGCTTAAGTGCGCATTATGATTTTGTACTAGGCGGAAAAGGGCGTATTGCAGGGCGTGCAGCGCAACTTGTTCGCATTGAATCTAAAGACGAGTATAAATATAATTACTGGATTTGGTTGGATATGGAATCGTCGTTGTTACTAAAAGCAGCGTACGTTAACCATGAAGGAGAAGCCTTAGAGCAGTTACAGCTTACACATATTAGTGTGACAGAGCAGCCAGCCGGTATGCTAGTTGAAGTGCTCAATCGAAACTTTCCAACGCCTTTGCCAAACAATGCACTTATAAATGAAGATAGTACTGCCACTAATTGGAAAATCAGTTGGTTACCAGATGGCTTTGAGTTGCTAAAATCAGACAGACATAAGCTCGATTTAAATAACGAGTTAACTGATTATTACTTGTTCTCTGATGGTTTTGTTGAGGTTTCTGTATTTATTCAGCGCCCATTACCAGGTAAGCGTTTAAGTGGAGCACTCACTTCTGGTGCAACGACAGTATATGTGCATAATGGCGGTAATTTTGATGTATCGGTTGTTGGTAATGTACCGAGTATGACCGCAAAAGCGATTGCAGAGTCAGTTACTCGCGCACTATAGACGATTCCGTAAGGATTGTTATGATTGAACAAACCCTCACTGTTGTGGCCCTCGATGGCCACATTGCTCATTTAGAAGCACAGCAAAAACAAGCTTGTGAAGGCTGCAATGGTCGTTGCGGCTCACAAGTGTTTAGTAAATTATTTGGCACTGCAAAAAAAACCTTTCCTTATAAATTTGAATCCTCAGTAGAAATAGGGCAAAAGGTCACTTTGTCACTAGATGATAGTCATGTCGTTAAGCATGCTTTTGCGGTTTACATGCTACCGCTCCTTTTGAGTCTTGTTTTTGCATTTGTTGCGGCGCAATTGTTTATAGCTTCCGAAGGCTGGCAGATTTTAGCTGCTGCTCTAGGTGGCGTTACTGGCTTTTTTATAGCTAAAACTCGCGTGAAATCTCTAAAGCACGATATAAAAGTTATAAAAATTCACCCAATTAGTATCCCTTTAACTCAAATAGATGGTGATTGACGCCAATTAAATGTAAAATTGCCGTTTTATACCAAAGTAACTTGGAAATACAGGGAATCGTGGTTTTTTAAATTATTTTATCTGACTGAATTATTTAAGTTAAGTAAATATAACTTATTGTTATTCAATACATAAAATGGTTGTAACCCATCTTAAAAAGCGTAAGTACTGTTTGTTATATACAAATTTAGCTTATGGCATCCTAAAGCAAGTATTTTCAAGTCACTTAGGTATTCATATTTAGTCCATTAAAATAGAAGTATAGAATCCAGTTTATGAAGCATATCCGTAATTTTTCGATCATCGCCCATATTGACCATGGTAAATCGACCCTTTCAGATCGTTTGATCCAAGTTTGTGGCGGTTTAACCGACCGTGAAATGCAAAAACAAGTTTTGGATTCAATGGATATTGAGCGCGAACGTGGTATTACCATTAAAGCGCAAAGTGTAACGTTGAATTACAAAGCGAACGACGGCGAAACCTACCAACTTAATTTTATTGATACTCCAGGACACGTTGATTTTACGTATGAAGTTTCACGATCTTTAGCTGCTTGTGAAGGCGCGTTGCTTGTTGTTGATGCAGGCCAAGGCGTTGAAGCACAAACACTAGCTAACTGTTACACCGCTATTGAAATGGAATTAGAAGTAATTCCAGTACTTAATAAAATCGATTTACCGCAAGCGGATCCTTTACGTGTTGCAGAAGAAATTGAAGAGATTATTGGTATTGATGCCCTTGATGCAGTGCAGTGTAGCGCTAAAACAGGTGTAGGTATTGCCGAAGTTCTTGAAATGATTGTTAAAGATGTACCGCCGCCAGTAGGCGACAAAGATGCACCTTTACAAGCACTTATTATCGATTCTTGGTTTGACCCATACCAAGGCGTTGTATCACTAGTGCGTATTAAGCACGGTGAATTACGCACTGGCGACAAAATAAAAATAATGTCGAACGAGCATATACATACTGCCGACCAAGTAGGTGTGTTCACTCCTAAGCAAACCAACACCGGTATTTTAAGAACAGGTGAAGTAGGGTTTGTTATTGCTGGTATTAAAGAGATACATGGTGCGCCAGTAGGTGACACTATTACTCATCAAAAAAATGCAGCTCCACTTCGCTTACCGGGCTTTCAAAAAATTAAGCCTCAGGTTTATGCGGGTATGTTCCCAATTGCATCAGATGAGTATGAATCGTTCCGTGATGCACTTAATAAATTAAGCTTAAACGATGCGTCGTTATTCTTTGAACCAGAGAATTCAACTGCACTAGGCTTTGGTTTCCGCTGTGGCTTTTTAGGTATGCTACACATGGAAATCATTCAAGAGCGTTTAGAGCGTGAATACGATATTGATTTAATTACAACAGCACCTACGGTAATCTATGAGATAGTTACTAAAGAAGGTACATTTCAGATTGATAATCCATCTGATTTGCCTGCAGTAAACGATATTGTAGAGATTCGTGAGCCGATTGTTGAAGCTAATATTTTGGTACCACAAGAATACCTAGGTAACGTTATTACTTTGTGTATTGAAAAACGTGGTAGCCAAACAAAAATGACTTATCACGGAAAGCAAGTAGCTGTAACTTACGAGCTACCTATGGCTGAAGTGGTGATGGACTTCTTTGATAAATTAAAATCAACTAGCCGTGGTTTTGCGTCGCTTGATTATAACTTTAAACACTTTCAAACATCAGATATGGTGCGTGTTGATATTTTAATCAATGGTGAGCGCGTTGACGCACTTGCGATAATTGTTCACAGAGATGGTGCACAGTCTCGTGGTCGCCAGTTAGCTGATGCGTTAAAAGAGCTTATCCCACGTCAAATGTTTGATATAGCGATTCAAGCTGCTATCGGACAACATGTTATTGCCCGTACTACGGTAAAACAATTACGTAAAAACGTAATTGCTAAGTGTTACGGCGGTGATGTGAGTCGTAAGAAAAAGCTACTTAAAAAGCAAAAAGATGGTAAAAAACGTATGAAGCAAGTAGGTAATGTTGAAGTGCCTCAAGAAGCGTTTTTAGCTATTTTAAAAGTTGGCAAATAAAAACAAAGGATTATAAATGGCTGGTTATTTTTCAGTTTTATTGGTGTTATTAACTTTAGGCTCAGGCTTAATATGGTTAATAGATCACTTAATGTACGCCCCAAAAAGGCAGGAGCGCTTAGCGATAGCGCAAACGTCTGCTGGAGCTCCGTTAGATGAAGAAACTGCGGCATTAATTGCACCAGAACCAGTACTAACAGAAACAGCAAAGTCGATTTTCCCGATGATTGCAGCAATTACTATTTTTAGATCATTTATCTTTGAACCGTTTCAAATTCCATCCGGTTCAATGATGCCTACATTATTAGTAGGTGATTTTATTTTAGTACAAAAGTATTCATATGGAATAAAAGACCCTGTTTGGCGTACTCAATTAGTTGATATTGGGCAGCCTGTGCGTGGTGATATTGTTGTTTTTAAATACCCTTTAGATGAAAATGTTGACTATATTAAACGTACAATTGGTTTACCTGGCGATAAAATTGTTTATCGCGATAAACGTTTATATATTCAGCCAAATTGTAAAGAAGGCGAAACCCAGCAGGGTGAGCTTTTATGTAATGAATTCAATAAAATTGATTTTAAACTAATTAATGATAACGAATTTAAACAAGGCCCAATGCCTCTAGCTCGTGTAAATGAAAATTTAACAACAGTTACGCATGATATATTAATCAACCCACAAGCGCCTGAGAGAAAAGGGCGTTACTACCAGCAACCGGGCACGCCTTCTGATGAATGGACTGTTCCTGCTGATCATTATTTTATGATGGGTGATAACCGCGACAACAGCCAAGATGGTCGCTTTTGGGGCTTTGTACCAAAAGAAAACTTGGTGGGTAAAGCTGTCTTTATATGGATGAGTTTTGAATTTGAGAATGGCCCTGATGATATTTTACCAGGATGGGTTCCAACTGGTGTTCGCTTTGAGCGCCTAGGTAATATTCAGTAACGATGAAAAAAAATGTAACAGAATTATATAAAAAAATTGGCTATGAATTTGCCGATCAAGGTTTACTTGAGCAAGCAATGACGCACCGCAGCCACAAAGGCCAGCATAATGAGCGACTAGAATTTTTAGGCGACTCTATTTTAAGCTTTGTGATTGCCAATGCACTTTATGCCAAATTTCCTAAAGCGCGTGAAGGCGATTTAAGCCGCATGCGCTCAACGCTTGTGCGTGGTCAAACACTTGCCGAGTTTGGTCTTGAATTTGGCCTAGGTGATTATTTACGCTTAGGGCCGGGCGAGCTTAAAAGTGGCGGATTCCGTCGTGAGTCAACGCTTGCTGATGCAGTAGAGGCTATTATTGGCGCTGCATTTTTAGATTCAGGTATTGATAGCTGTGGCGATCTTATATTGTCATGGTACGAATCACGATTAGATGCTATTTCACCAGGGCTTAACCAAAAAGATCCGAAGACCCTGCTGCAAGAGTATTTGCAAGCCCGTAAATTATCTTTACCGGGTTACACTGTGGTTGATACCAAAGGCCAAGCACACAATCAAACATTCACGGTCGAATGTATTGTTGATGGAATGGATAGCATAATTTCTGTAGGTAGCTCGCGCCGTAAAGCCGAACAAAAAGCTGCTGAAAAAGCATTGAAGATACTTAAAAATGAACCTTGATACCCTAATACAGCCTCATGAAGGTGATGTAGATACGTTTTGTGGAATGGTTGCTATTGTAGGGCGCCCAAACGTAGGTAAGTCGACTTTGCTTAATGAAATTATTGAGCAAAAAGTGAGTATTACCTCACGTAAACCACAAACCACGCGTCATCGTATTATGGGTATTCATACCGAAGGTAAACACCAAGCGGTATACATAGATACACCAGGTCTACACGTTGAAGAAAAACGTGCGATTAACCGTTTAATGAACCGTGCCGCGTCTAGTTCTATCGGCGATGTAGAGCTTATTATTTTTGTAGTTGAGGGCACTCATTGGAATGCCGATGACGACATGGTACTTAATAAAGTATCGCAAAGTGGTAAGCCGGTATTATTGGTTATTAATAAAATAGACCAAGTTAAAGACCGTGACCTTGTGTTGCCTCATATGAAGTGGTTAAGTGACAAGTTTGATTTTGTTGGAATTATGCCTGTATCGGCAACGCAAGGTAAAAATGTTGATTTAATCAAAGCAGAAGTAACTAAACGCTTACCTCCTTGCGAATTTTACTTTCCGGAAGATTATGTAACTGACCGTTCAATGCGCTTTATGGCAGCTGAAGTAATTCGTGAAAAACTAATGCGTTTTATGGGCGAAGAATTGCCGTATTCTGTAACTGTTGAAATTGAGCAGTTTAAATGGCAAGACAACGGTATTTGGCATATCAACGGGTTAATTCTTGTTGAGCGCGAAACACAAAAACGCATGGTTATTGGTAATAAAGGCGAAAAGCTAAAAACCATTGGTCGTGAAGCCCGTAAAGACATAGAAGAAATGCTTGATAACAAAGTATTCTTAGAGCTTTGGGTTAAAGTTAAGTCGGGTTGGGCTGACGATGAACGTGCACTAAGAAGCTTAGGTTACAGTGAAGACTAAACCAAGCAGTAGCTTAGTGAATGGATAGCGACTTCTACACCGCGTATTTATTACATCGGCGTCCTTATAGTGACTCCCAAGTAATGTTAGATATGCTTGTAGAAGGCGTTGGTCAGTTAAGAATGCTGGCCCGAATTAGTGGTCGCCAGGCCACTAAACATAAAGCACAACTTCAGCCGTTTCAGGCACTGCTTGTTAATTACAGTGGCAAGTACGATTTAAAATATATCAATAAGTTTGAACTGCATGGGAACTCGCACTTTTTAAAAGGTGATGAGCTTTATTGTGGTTTTTATTTAAATGAGCTTACAAATCGTATCGTTCCTGTTAACGAGCCAATTGAACAAGTATTTGAGCTATATAAAACTCATCTATCAAACCTAAACAGCGGGGCTAATTTACAAGAGGTGCTTCGCTCATACGAGTTTCAACTATTGGAATTACTCGGTTATGGCGTGGATTTTAGTTTTGACGCCAGTGGTGAACCAATAGATGAAAAGCAGACGTATAGTTATTTCCCCGAACTTGGTTTTTTAGTACAAGAAGATACACGTTCTGGATTTAGTGGCAAACAACTCAACGCCATAGCAAATCATGACTTTAGCCAAAATGATGTGCTATATATGGCAAAGCAATTAAGTCGCTATTTATTAAAACCCTTATTAGGTAGTAAACCATTAAAAAGCCGCGAGCTATTTATGGCCTCTCAATAAACGTAATTTTACAGGTAAGAAAATGAAAGATATTCTTTTGGGTGTAAACGTAGATCATATTGCAACACTTCGCCAAGCGCGTGGAACAAGCTATCCAGATCCCGCTCATGCAGCCAGTGTAGCAGAGCATGCAGGCGCAGACGGTATTACGATTCACTTACGTGAAGACAGACGCCATATTCAAGATCGCGACGTTTACGTAATGGCTAAAACCATTCAAACTCGTATGAACCTTGAAACCGCTGTTACCGATGAAATGATAAAAATCGCGCTTGAAGTAAAACCTGAGTACGTGTGTTTAGTACCTGAAAAGCGCGAAGAATTAACAACCGAAGGTGGCTTAGACGTAGCCGGTAATATAGATAAAATTAAAGCAGCAACAAAAACGCTTACCGAAGCGGGTATTAAAGTATCGCTATTTATTGATGCAGATAAAGCACAGTTAGATGCAGCCAAAGAATGTGGTGCTCCTTATGTAGAAATACACACAGGCGCGTACGCCGATGCTACAAATGATACTGATTTACACAAAGAGTTAGAGCACATTCGTGAAGGTGTTAAATACGCAGCAAGCTTAGGTTTGATTGTTAACGCTGGCCATGGTCTTCATTATCATAACGTGAAACCAATCGCCGCAATGCCTGAGATTTATGAGCTAAATATTGGTCACGCTATTATTGCTCGTGCAGCGATAGATGGGCTCGATAAAGCCGTACGTGACATGAAAAGATTAATGATTGAAGCAAGAATGTAAGATAAGCAAATATAAGTATTTAAAAAGATTAATAAAAAAACGCGGTAAATACCGCGTTTTTTTGTATCTAAAATTCTAAGCTTATCTTTGCAGTTCGGTCACACTTGCATCTGCAAGTAGGTTTTCAAGCTCGTCCTGTAACTCAAATAATTCAGGTTCAATATTCTCTAACAAGCATTTATTTTTAAGCGATGTTTCAATTGTTTCTGCGAGCGATTTAAGTTTTGGTACACCAGTGTAACAACATGCGCCATGAAACTTGTGGACAATACTTAGGACTTGCTGACAATCATTACTCTCTATCGCTTTAGCAAGCAATGTAAGAGTTTCAGGGACGCTTAGAAGTAGCATATTAAGCATCTCTAGCGCTAACTCGCTCTTTCCGCCAGCACGCTGCAGGGCTTGTGCCCAATCAATTCGACTACTTTGAAATGGAGCCGGGCTTTGTGGTGTATCTGTTTTAGCTTTATCGCGATTAACCGGGGTCTGTGGACTATGATCGCTAATAATTTGTTTAAGCATATCTTCATCAATAGGCTTAGTTAAATAGCCTTTAAAGCCATCTTTTAACAGTTGCTCTTTTTCGCTTTGAAGGGCGTGTGCCGTTACAGCGATAATGGGTGTATCTTCATTAAGTGATGATTCTTGTATAAGCTTACATGCGGTTATACCGTCCATAATTGGCATTTGTATATCCATAAAAATTATGTCGTATTTATGACTTTTACTTAAGCTGTATGCTTGTGAACCATTATGAGCCGTTTCTATTACTTCAATCTGTTCACTTAATAAAGTATGGAGAAGTTTTAAATTGGCATCGTTATCATCAACAACCAATACTTTTAACGCCAGCAAAGCTTGATCGTTTTGTTCAATATTATGAGTCGGGTGGTCAAGTCTGTAAGGTGCGGCAAGTACTTCACAT
Source organism: Pseudoalteromonas sp. Z9A6 (assembly GCF_011378805.1). Classification (NCBI taxonomy): domain Bacteria; kingdom Pseudomonadati; phylum Pseudomonadota; class Gammaproteobacteria; order Alteromonadales; family Pseudoalteromonadaceae; genus Pseudoalteromonas; species Pseudoalteromonas sp. Z9A6. The sequence continues at coordinate 149,083 of NZ_WTKZ01000003.1, read as the reverse complement.
AACTTACGGTGATTAAGTGGTTTACTTAAACATGCATCAGCTCCGCTGCCTATAAAGGCTTCTCGCATATTGTGCGATACAGTATTAAGCATTAAATATAAGTAATCAGTAGATTCACGCACGGCTTTTACATAGCTTTTTAGTTGCTGCATATCATCAACTGATGCCATATGGCCAATTAAGCAAACGTCATATTTATGTTCAGTATTTTTTATAGCGTCTAAAAAGCTAGTTTCGTTAAAGCATGCCGTAACGTTTGATTCCCACTGGGTTAATAACGAAAGTACGGCATGGTGCGTATGCTCATGTGGCTCTAAATATAAGATACGCTTACCAATGAGCGATTTAGTCGGTAAGTCATTTGTAAATACGTGATTTGGCAAACTAAACACACTATTGAATGTAAAGCAGGTACCGTTACCAGGCGCAGAATTTAACGTTATACGACCACTCATTGCTTCAACAATATGCTTGGTAATAATAAGACCAAGGCCTGTACCACCAAACTTACGTGTAATGCTTGAGTCTGCTTGCCCAAATGGAGTGAATAAAGAGTCTTGCTTATCCATAGGTATACCCACGCCAGTATCTGTTACTGACACAAGTAAAGAAGTGCGTTCGTCGTCAAGTAACCGATGGCTTATGTCGACCTTAATAGAGCCTTTTTCGGTAAATTTAATCGCATTACTTAATAGGTTTATTAAGACTTGTTTAAAGCGAGTGGGATCGCCTGTTAAGTCATCCGGTACTTGTTGGTTAATGTAAATGGATAGCTCTAATTGCTTATCGTGTGCGCTAGGAGCGAGTAGTGTCATTACTTCATTTACAGCATCACGAAGTTGAAACTGTATCGACTCAAGCTCCATTGCACCTGCTTCTAGTTTTGAGAAGTCTAGAATGTCGCTAATAATAGTCATTAAACTATTTGCTGAGAGCATAATAGTGTCGAGGTAATCTTTTTGATGTTTATTCAGCGGTGTTTTATAAAGCTGGCGTGTAAACCCAATAACACCGTTTAACGGAGTACGAAGCTCGTGACTCATTTTAGCTAAAAAGTCTGATTTTACACGGTTAGCATCTTGCGCTTCTTTTTTAGCAAACGAGAGCTCTATATTTGACGTTTCGTATTGCTCTAGTGTTTCGCGGTAGTCGCTTGTTGCTTGATCAATATTTTTTTGCATTTCATCTTTTTGCATCACCATAGTGTGAGCAATGGTGTTTAAGCCTTCTCGAAGTAACTCAAACTCACCAATCATGTTGTCGTTAAGGCCAGTACTTCTTTTACCTTCAACTAACTTGTCGGTTGCAAGTACTAACTTATTAAGCGGCGTCATAAACATGCGGCTTAACCTTAAAGCTAAAATAGCTGCAAACACCAATGATAAAATAATCACAATACCGCTAATTAATAAAGCTCGTTGTTGCCCTATAACAGCTTGGTCTTTGTTTAGCTGTATAATAACGGTGCCCAGAGATGACTGAAAAGCCGACGGGTCCCATTTAGAATCGTGACTTGTATGGTTAATAATGGGGGTGAAAAATGTAACAAGCTCATCTGACTTTTGCACATGGGTGGTTTTTAAATTTATGAGCGTTTTTTGACTAATTAACTTTTCAAATGAGCGGTGATAATTACTGGTCATTAATAGCGCATTATTTTTATCAAAAATTGCAATCGACTTAATTGTAGGGGAGTGCTTGTTATGTGTGTAACTTATAAGGCGATTCAATAGCTGTTTGTTTTTTTCGAGCATGGGTTGCTCAAGCGCAATAGCAAGGGGCTCAGAAATAGTAGTGCCTTGCTGATATAAAATTTCATCAAGCTCAATGTAACGATTTATTGTAAAATAGCCACCAAGTAGTAATCCTATGATCACCGTTGGGATCAGGGTCAGTGTTAAAACAGAATCGCGTAAGCCTAATTTGGTCATAATGAGAGCGTTTTATCGTTATTAGTATGACTTGAGTATATACGGTTCAACACGCATTCTAAAGCATCTAAATATAGGTGCTTCATAAATAAAGTTAAGGTAATGCCTAATGGCGCAAATTTTTAAAGCGAAAAAAAAACCGTTAAAGCAACAAACACTAGAATTAACTATAACGGGAATGGATCATCAAGGGCGTGGCATTGCTAAACATAACAATAAAGTATGTTTTGTAAGCGGTGCATTACCAAACGAAACAGTCAAAGCAACACTCGTCGAAGATAAAGCTAAATACAGCAGCGCAAAAGTAATTAAAGTTATTAAAGCGAGTGAATCAAGAGTAGATGCTTTTTGTGAGCACTATAATCAGTGTGGTGGTTGCCAATTACAGCATTTAGAAGAAAGCCAACAAGTTGTAGAAAAACAAACTGCAGTTACTCAGTTATTTAGTAAGTTTGCTAAATTAAACAGCTTAAACTGGCAAGCCCCATTATTAAGTAAACCTGTGCATTACAGACGCAGCGCTCGTATAGCTGTTATGTTTGATAAAGCAGCTAAAAAAATGCGCGTGGGTTACAGAGCAAGTGGCTCAAAAAATATTGTGAGTATTAATAAATGTGCAGTACTTGATGAAGTATTTACAGATGTTTTTACACTTTTTGATGATTTAATTAATCAACACAAAGCACTGCACAGTATAAGCCATTTACAGTTATGCCAAAGTGATAAACAAAACTTTGTTGTTATTCGTCACACTAAAGCAATTAATGATGATACAAAGGCTTTGGTTGAGCACATAACAAAAAGCCAGCAGTTTGAAATTGTATGGCAAAGCGAGAGAGATGCAATAGAACATTCACACTTAGCCATGCCATTTTATTATCTTAAAGAATTTGATCTAAAATTTGAATTTGGTTTAGGTAATTTTATTCAGGTAAATGCACAAGTTAACGAAGCTATGTTAAAGCAAGCTGCAAATTGGCTTGATTTAAAAGGTGATGAAAATTTATTGGATTTATTTTGTGGTATTGGTAATTTCTCATTAGTGTTAGCAAAACAAGCAAAATCTGTAATTGGTGTAGAAGGTGTGACTTCAGCGGTTGCAATGGCTGCTCAAAATGCGCAAACTAACTCTATTACCAATGCGCAGTTTCATTGCTTTGATTTAACCCAAAGCATACAGAGCGCCCCATGGTTTAGCAAAAACTTAGATGTGCTTGTACTCGATCCTTCCAGGACTGGTGCTATGGCTGTATTAGAGCAATTATCTTTAAAGCAGTTTAAAACTATTTTATATGTCTCTTGTGACCCTGTTACTTTAGCCCGTGACAGCGCAATTATTTCACAAGCTGGCTTTGATCTTAATAAAATTGGGCTAATGAATATGTTTCCTCATACAGGGCATATTGAAACTATGGCGTTATTTCAACGGAGGTAGAACGCATTATGGTAGCTACACGACAATCACATCAACAAGATGAGACAACAGATTTTAGCACTCGGCTTTCATTTCTTGCCTTGTCTGACGAAAAAACAGAGCTACTTACTAAAGCCCAAGCGCTCTGCGTAAAATGTGATAGTGAAAGCAGGCAAACTACTGCAATCGAAATGGTTGAAATTTTAGCTGAGCTAAATCTCGACCCCGAATCGTTAGCTACTGCGTATTTAACCCCGTATTTTTTAAACGACTTAATATCGCTTGAAACCATCGAAGAGCAGCTTGGGAATAACATTGCCATGCTGCTAACTGGGGTTGCACAAATGGCCACTATTAGTACTTTATCGCATCAAGGTAAAGGCACTATGCAAGTTGATAATATTCGAAAAATGTTATTAACCATGGTTGAAGATGTGCGCGCCGTGGTCATTAAGCTTGCCGAGCAGGTATGTCATTTACGCAATGTAAAAAATGCGGATGAAGAAGACCGCGTCATTGCCGCTAAAGAAACGGCTGATATTTTTGCACCATTGGCAAACAGATTAGGAATAGGGCAATTAAAATGGGAACTAGAAGATTTATCGTTTAGATATTTGCACCCAGGCACCTATAAAAGCATAGCCAAACAACTTGACGACAAACGCCTTACACGCGAAGCCTACATGGAAGATATGGTTGAGCAAGTAAAAAGCCGTTTAAGTGAAGCGGGCATAGAAGCCCAAGTTTATGGTCGCCCTAAGCACATTTACAGCATTTATAAAAAAATGCAGCAAAAAAACTACGAGTTTGATCAGCTTTTTGATATTCGGGCAATGCGTATCGTCGTTGAACGATTGCAAGACTGCTACGGTGCGCTGGGCATTGTGCACACCAATTGGCGTCATCTTAATAAAGAGTTTGACGACTATGTAGCAACCCCAAAACAAAACGGCTATCAGTCAATTCATACCGTGGTATTTGGACCTGAAGGTAAAACGGTAGAGATACAAATTCGTACCAGCGACATGCATCAAGATGCTGAGTTAGGGGTGGCTGCACACTGGATGTACAAAGAAGGTGCATTACCAGGGCGCGGCTCGGGTTATGAGCAAAAAATCAGCTGGTTGCGTAAATTACTGCAATGGCAAGAAGAAGTAGTCGATGGCGGCGATTTAGCAGAAGAGCTTAAAAACCAAGTAGTAGAAGATCGCGTATACATATTTACCCCAAGCGGCGATATTATCGATTTACCACTTGGCGCTACACCGCTTGATTTTGCTTACTACATCCACTCAAATGTGGGGCATCGTTGTATTGGTGCAAAAATATTCGGCAAAATAGTGCCGTTTACGCATCAACTTACAACAGGGGATCAGGTAGAAATACTCACCCAAAAACAACCAAATCCAAGTCGTGATTGGTTAAACCCGTCATTAGGATACATTAAATCATCCCGTGCTAGAGCCAAAATTCATCACTGGTTTAAACAGCTCGACCGCGACAAAAACTTAAGTGCGGGGAAAGAAATTCTCGACAGTGAATTACAAAAGCTCAATTTAACATACAAAGATTTAGAGCCAGCCATTAAGCGTTTTAACTTTAAAGAGCTGGATGACTTAATGGTTGCGATTGGTGCGGGCGATGTTCGCCTCAATCAAATGCTTAACTTTGTAAGTGATCGGACTGAAGATGAGCCGGTTATTCGCATTAAAGCACCAAGTAAAGTAACTGGTGACAAAAACGGCATTGTAGTTGATGGCGTTGGCAGCTTAATGAGCCATGTAGCCAAGTGCTGTCGCCCAGTACCTGGCGATGAAATAATAGGTTATATAACGCAAGGTCGAGGAATAGGTGTTCATAAGGAAGACTGTGATTCGTTTAATAACTTAAAAAACCAGCATCCTGAGCGTGTTATTTCGGTAAGTTGGTCTGATGATATCAACGGCTCGTACGCACTAAGTATTAAAATAGAAGCCACCGACCGTTCAGGGCTAATACGCGATATAAGCTCAGTACTTGCTAACGAAAAAGTAAATGTTTTAAACATGAACGTAAATACGGTTGAAGATAATCAGTTAGCTATATTTACAATGCAAATAGAAGTACATGACTTATCGGGTACTAACCGTGTTCTTTCTAAATTACACCAAATTGAAGGTGTACATGATGCCAAGCGTGGTCATTAATCATGAATGATAATACAGCGCTTACACAACTTCTTAGCATAATGAAAACACTGCGAGATCCCAAGGGCGGTTGTCCGTGGGATCTCAAGCAAGATTTTAAATCTATTGTGCCGCATACGCTAGAAGAAGCGTACGAAGTTGCCGACTGTATTGAATCAGGCAACTTAGATGAGCTTAAAGGTGAATTGGGTGATTTGCTATTTCAAATAGTTTTTTATGCGCAACTTGCACAAGAGCAAAATCTATTTGATTTTAATGATCTAGTAGAGCAATTAAACGATAAGCTTACCCGTCGTCACCCGCATGTGTTTGGTGAAAAAAAAGAGCTAACAGACGATCAATTATCGCAGCAGTGGCAAGCAATCAAAGCACAGGAGCGAAGTGCTAGAGCGCAAACCGAATCCCCTTCTTTTTGGCAAGATATCCCTGGCAATATGCCAAGCTTAAGCAAAGCAAAAAAAATTCAACAACGCGTGGCTTCCCTTGGCTTTGATTGGCCAACGTATCATGGTGCACTAGATAAAGTGAGTGAAGAAGTGCTTGAAGTAAAAGAAGCGATTGAGCAAGACCCGCTATCTGATCATACAGCGGAAGAACTCGGCGACTTACTTTTTGCCACTGTTAATGTTGTACGCCATGTTAAACGAGATCCCGAACAATTGCTTCGTAGCGCTAATGATAAGTTTTCAGCGCGTTTTGAAAAGGTAAACGCTTATTTGCATGCGCAAGGTAAAAGCTTAGATACAGCAACCTTTGAAGAGATGGATAGTGCGTGGGATGCGATTAAAAAAGTAAAATAGGCTTAATGTTAAATAGTGCACATTTTTTGTGCGCGTATTAGCTAATTTTAGCTGGATTGATAAGCAGTGTTTTGGTACAATTTCGCCCCGTCTTGATGATATACCCTTAGGCTCTTCTTTGGGTGTTATATTCCTTTTAATTCCTGATATTCTAGGGTTCGCATGAGTACAAAATTTATCTTCGTTACTGGCGGAGTTGTTTCTTCGTTGGGTAAAGGTATTGCCGCAGCTTCACTGGCCGCTATTTTAGAAGCCCGTGGTTTAAATGTTACCATTTTAAAGCTGGATCCTTACATCAACGTTGACCCAGGCACAATGAGCCCAATTCAACACGGTGAAGTTTACGTTACAGAAGACGGCGCAGAAACTGACCTTGATTTAGGTCACTACGAGCGTTTTATCCGTACCAAAATGACTAGTCGTAATAACTTCACACAAGGCCGTGTATATGAAGACGTATTACGTCGTGAGCGCCGTGGTGAATACCTAGGTGCTACTATTCAGGTCATTCCACATATCACTAACGATATTAAGCAACGTGTATACGACGGTGCTGAAGGTTATGACATTGCTATTGTAGAAATTGGCGGCACTGTAGGTGATATTGAATCACAACCGTTTATTGAAGCAATTCGTCAGATGGGAACTGAAATTGGTCGCGAACGCGCGCTATTTATTCACTTAACGCTAGTGCCATTTTTAGGCCCTGCCGGTGAAGTTAAAACAAAACCAACTCAGCACTCTGTTAAAGAGTTACGCTCAGTAGGTATTCAACCAGATATCCTTATTTGTCGTTCAGACCGTAAACTACCTAATAATGAGCGTGCAAAAATCTCATTATTCACAAACGTAGAAGAAAAAGCGGTTATTTCACTACCCGATGTAGACAGCATTTACAAAATTCCTGCGTTATTAAAAACACAAGAATTAGATAACTTTGTATGTCGTCGTTTTCACTTAGATCCACCAGAAGCTGATTTAGCTGAGTGGGAACAAGTACTTTATCAAGAGTCTAACCCAACGGGTGAAGTGACCATTGGTATGGTTGGTAAATATATTGAATTACCAGATGCGTACAAATCGGTTAACGAAGCATTAAAGCATGCGGGTCTTAAAAACCGCCTAACAATCAACATTGAATACGTAGATTCACAAGACTTAGAAAGCAAAGGTGTTGAATTACTTTCACACTTAGATGCTATTTTAGTACCGGGTGGATTTGGCGGACGCGGTGTTGAAGGTAAAATTTTAGCAGCTAAATATGCACGTGAAAATAAAGTACCATACTTAGGTATTTGTTTAGGGATGCAAGTAGCATTAATTGAATATGCACGTAATGTTGCAGGTTTAACGGATGCAAACTCTACAGAATTTAATGCAAATTCAGAAGCACCGGTAGTTGGCTTAATTACTGAATGGCTAGATGCTGAAGGTAATGTTGAAACACGTAGCGAAAAATCTGATTTAGGTGGCACTATGCGTTTAGGCGCACAAAAATGTCATTTAACGCCTGGTTCTAAAGTACATGGAGTATATGGCAGCGACGAAATTGTTGAACGTCATCGTCATCGCTACGAAGTAAATAATAACTTCGTAGAAATACTTGAAAAAGCAGGCTTAAGCTTTACTGGTTTATCAGAAGATAAAAAACTGGTAGAAATTATCGAAAATAAAGATCACCCATGGTTTATTGCCGCGCAGTTCCACCCGGAATTCACGTCAACGCCACGTGATGGTCATCCGTTATTTGAAGGGTTTGTAGCAGCTGCGCACATCCACCAAAAAGCGAATTCGTAATTTTAAAAGCCGTGCATATTGCACGGCTTTTTTGTTTTAAGGGCTGACTAAGCTATATAAAACGTAGTAAAGTTAGCTGAACTCACCATTTTGGGAATATAGAGGAATCAAGATGTCAGAAATCGTAAAAGTAATCGGTCGCGAAATTATGGACTCGCGTGGTAACCCAACTGTTGAAGCAGACGTACATTTAGCAGATGGTTCTTGGGGTCGTGCAGCAGCACCTTCAGGCGCATCTACTGGTACTCGTGAAGCATTAGAGTTACGCGACGGTGATAAATCACGTTACTTAGGTAAAGGCGTATTAAAAGCAGTTGGTTATATTAATAAAGAAATTGCTGATGCTTTAGCTGGTCAAAATGCATTAGATCAAAACGCTGTTGATAAAGTGATGCTAGATTTAGATGGTACCGAAAATAAAGAAAAATTAGGTGCAAACGCAATCTTAGCTGTATCACTAGCAACTGCGAAAGCAGCTGCACAGTCTAAAAAAGTTGAGCTTTATGAGCATATTGCTGACTTAAATGGCACACCAGGTGTTTACTCTATGCCACTTCCAATGATGAACATCATCAATGGTGGTGAGCACGCAGATAACTCTGTAGATATTCAAGAATTCATGATCCAACCTGTTGGCGCTAAAAACTTCCGCGAAGGCCTACGTATGGGCGCTGAAGTATTCCACAGCCTTGCTAAAGTGCTTAAAGCTGATGGTCACTCAACAGCGGTTGGCGATGAAGGTGGTTTTGCACCTAACCTTGCATCTAACGAAGCGGCTCTTGCTGCAATCAAAGTAGCTGTTGCAAACGCAGGTTACGAGCTAGGTAAAGATATTACTTTAGCGATGGATTGTGCTGCATCTGAGTTTTACGATAAAGAAGCAAACATCTACGATCTTAAAGGTGAAGGTAAAAAATTCACTTCTGAAGAATTTAACTTCTTCTTACAAGATCTTACTAATCAGTACCCAATCGTTTCTATCGAAGATGGTCTTGATGAGTCAGATTGGGATGGCTTTGCACACCAAACTAAACTAATGGGTGATAAAATCCAATTAGTAGGTGATGACTTATTCGTAACTAACACTAAGATTTTAAAACGTGGTATCGACAACGGTATTGCTAACTCAATCTTAATTAAGTTTAACCAAATCGGTTCTTTAACTGAAACTTTAGCTGCAATCAAAATGGCTAAAGATGCTGGTTTTACTGTTGTTATTTCTCACCGTTCTGGTGAAACTGAAGATTCAACAATTGCTGATTTAGCAGTGGGTACGGCCGCAGGTCAAATCAAAACAGGTTCATTGAGCCGTTCTGACCGTGTTGCAAAGTACAACCAATTGCTACGTATTGAAGAGCAATTAGGTGATAAAGCACCGTACAACGGTCTTAAAGAAGTTAAAGGTCAGTAATTCTATTCTATATAGAATCTAACTTTTAACTTTAGATGATAAAATCCTCGCCTATGCGGGGATTTTTTATGCCTGATACTTTTTCCAAAGAGATGAAAATAAATTGTAGGCTTCAAGCTTGTTGATGTCCGCAGCACTAAAGAGTGGAACACAAAAGTATAACGCTTTATTCATGCTTTAACTTCTTACGCACTCATAGCTGAAACTGCTGCTTTAAAATATCACCTGTAAAACTGGTTTTTAAATAAAAACCACGGGGTAGGGTTTTAATTATTTGCCCATTTGGGCCAATAGCATCAGTGACTATTTTACTATGTGCAGCTTTGGGGCGTATTTGCATAGCATCGCCTAAATGGCCTGATATTTCGTCGACTCTACCTAGCGCAATTAGCTCCATTTGCTCTTCCCAGTCGCGTTGTAACAAAGCGTCTTGTTCAGGTGAGGGCTGCCAGAAAAAGCCGCTGCCGATGGTTCTGTCAAACGGCGCAATATCACGTTCGCTTAAAATTGGGAGCCATAAAACATGATTTAGTTTTTTACGCACAGAGCTGGTATGCCACGTCATTCCTGTCACGTTCATTAAAGGTGTAACCGATACAAACGTAGTTTCCAGTGGCCTACCTTTATAAGAAATAGGCAGTGTTTTTAGCTCAATTCCTAAATCTTCAAAATCGGGGAGGGGTTTTGAGCCTGCAGTAGCGCCTAGTACGTATTCAATGAGTTGCCCAGTCCAGCCTTTTTCACGTAGAAAATCATCTGGCGTTTTAAAATTATACTTGTTAGCAAGTTGTCCTAGCGTTAATCCGGCAATACTGTTAACGCGTTGCATTAAGTCGTTTATTGAGTGTGGTTTTGTAGGTCGCATATTCTTAATTTCGGTTGTATAAATACCATAGCCATGATAGCAAATAGGCTAAGCCGTGGATATCTTTAGGGTTGTACGTTTTTTGCTCGCTTGTTGTTTGTGTTAATTTTGCACATATTGAAATTAAGCTACTTTACTTTAAGTTACTGACTCTGCAGGTTTTTTTAAATGTGCACGTTCAGTTTTGATTAAGCCATTTAAAAGTTGTAAGGATAAATACAACTATATGAACATGTTTATCCACAGAATCTGTGGAGAAGCTAAGTTTTAAGATCTAATATTGTGGATTTGTTTGCAAAATGAGCGTGTTTTACAAAAGTTATGCACAAACTGTGAGTAACTAGAGGAAAACAAGAACCGCAATAGCTTTGCTGAGTTATTTTCTAAATATTTACCTATTCTCTATTAATTTATCAACATACTAAAAGCTCAAACTTAGCTCACTAATTGGCTTGGGTATAATAGTATTTGCCGTATTGCGGCTAATGTGGAACAATCATTAAAAATCGACTTACAAATGAGGCACTAAGGTGATTGATGCCGAAGGTTTTCGTGCCAATGTCGGAATTGTGATTTGCAATAATCAGGGACAGGTTTTTTGGGCCAGACGTTATGGTCAACACTCTTGGCAATTTCCCCAAGGTGGTGTTGATGATGGCGAAACTGCAGAACAAACCATGTACCGTGAATTACACGAAGAAGTAGGGTTGCGACCAGAAGATGTAGAAATAGTCGCAAGCTCAAAACATTGGTTACGCTATAAATTACCCAAACGATTAATCCGCCGAGACTCTAGTCCGGTGTGTATTGGGCAAAAACAAAAATGGTTTTTACTAAAATTACGCTGTAAAGACGAAGATGTAAATTTACTTAAAACCCATCATCCAGAGTTTGATGATTGGCGCTGGGTAAGTTATTGGTATCCTGTAAGACAGGTTGTATCGTTTAAACGGGATGTTTATCGACGAGTAATGAAAGAGTTTGCTCCTTTCGCCATGCCTTTTAATAAGAGAGAACAACATAAAGATCATTGGCGGAGTAAAAGGTAGTAATTTCTCGATACAATAAAGGAGCAGGGTATGCTGGCTACACTGAGATCTATTGCGGAGTCTGTATCGCGACAAGCGAATTTAGACAGCGCATTAGTGTGCTTTGTGCAAATGGTTAAAGATGCCATGAAAACCCAGTGCTGCTCCATTTATTTTGCAGATTACAGCCAAGACAATTTTGTACTTATGGCTACCGAAGGGTTAAATCCTGATGCGGTGGGTAAGTTTAGAATTGGGTTTACCGAAGGCTTAGTGGGCCTAGTAGCACAACGCGAAGAACCTATTAATATTGCATTTGCTAAATCACATCCTCGCTTTAAGCTCTCCCCCGAAGTAAATGAAGAAGGCTACAACGCTTTTTTATCTGTACCCGTTGTTCATCAAAAAAAAGTACTGGGCGTTATTGTTGTTCAACAAAAAATGGCACGTGTATTTAGCCAAGACGAAGAGTCGTTTTTAATAACGCTTTCTGCCCAGCTTGCTTCACAGTTAGCGCATGCTGAAATTAAAGAAATACTCCGCCAAGATGAGTCATCTCATCAAACGTCTGTTTTAAAAGGCGTATCGAGCGCGCCTGGAATAGGTATAGGGCAAGCATTTGTTGTATTACCAAAACTCGATTTTAAATCTATTGAGCTTTTAAAAGACAGTGACGTTACTGAGCAGCGCCGTTTGTTTACACAAGCTGTAGCTGCAACGCGCAAAGAATTTAATACCCTATCTATGACGCTAAGCGATTCTATTCCGCACGAAGCTCTTGCGGTATTTGATGTGTATCAACAACTGCTTGACGCTAAAAGTTTAGGGCATAATGTTGAAATGCAATTACAAGAAGGCTGGTGTGCTAAAAGCGCCCTAAAAATTGTAATAGAGCGTTTAATATCTCAATTTAATGCCATGCAAGACCCTTATATAAAAGAGCGTGCTGTTGACGTTAAAGACATTGGTCTTCGCGTATTACACCATCTTGTAAATACCGAGCACGCTGTTAAAAATTATCCGGCCAACACTATTTTAATTGCTAATACCTTAACACCCGCCATGCTAGCTGAGGTGCCAAAAGGTCACTTAACAGGCGTTGTAAGCGTAAATGGCTCTGCAAATAGCCATGCTTCTATATTAACGCGTGCGATGGGGATCCCTGCCATTTGGGGTATAGAAGATTTACCTCTACTGCAGTTTAATGGTAAACCGATGATTTTAGATGCATTTGCTGGGCGTTTATATATATCGCCTTCGCAAATGTTGATGGATGAATACACAGAGTTACAGCATCAAGATAACCTACTTAATAACCGCTTTTTAGCAGAGCAAGATTCAGAATCAATTACGCTTGACGGTGAGCATGTTAGCTTATTATTAAACGCAGGCCTTGAGCTTAATACCGAGCAAAGTAGCGCGCATATTTGTGACGGAGTGGGGCTTTATCGAACCGAAGCGTGGTTTATGCAAAAAGGTCAGTTTCCTTCGCAATTAGAGCAAGAAAACTGGTATCGGGAAGTACTAACTAGCTATCACCCTAATCCTGTGGTTATGCGTACATTGGATATTGGAGGCGATAAGGTACTCGATTACTTTAACATTACCGAAGAAAACCCATTTTTAGGCTGGCGTGGTATTCGTATCAGCCTTGATCACCCAGAGTTATTTTTAGATCAATTAAAAGCGATGCTTAAAGCAAATATTGGTTTAGGCAATCTAAAAATAATGCTCCCTATGATCAGCGGTACTGAAGAAGTTGATGAGTCACTTGCGTTATTTGAACAGGCTTATTTTGAGTTAAGTGAAAAATACCCAGAGCAAACAATAGAAAGACCCGACATAGGTATAATGCTAGAGGTACCTTCAAGTGTATTTATGCTTCCTGAGTGGTCAAAAAAAGTCGATTTTTGCTCAGTAGGTAGTAACGATTTAACACAGTATTTATTAGCAGTAGACAGGGCTAATGCACGAGTTGCCGAACTTTTTAGCCCTTATCACCCGGGCGTACTCAGGGTGCTAAATAAAGTAGCGCGCGAATGTGAGCAATATGAACTGCCATTTAGTTTGTGTGGTGAACTAGGCGGCGATCCTGAAGGTGCTATTTTGCTTATTGCCATGGGTTACAGACGCCTTAGTATGAACTTATCATCACTTAATAAAGTTAAATGGGTTCTTAGGCGTTTGAATGTCAGTGACATGGAGCAACTATTAAGTGAATGCTTAGCGCAATCCACAGCCAAACAAGTACTTCGTTTAACGCGAAGCTTTATGCTAGAGCATAAATTAGGGGATTTGTTTTACACTCCTAAATAAGCTTATACGCTTAATTAATTGTAATACACAGATGCTATTAGTTTTATAATCCTTTAATATATAAACCTTAAAAGGGTATTTGAGATTACTATGTATGACTTAGGTTTGTTAGTCGCAAGCTGCGCACTACTAGGCTGTATTGTTGGGTTTTTAGCTGGATTACTAGGCATTGGTGGCGGTTTAATTATCGTTCCAGTACTAAGCACTCTGCTACTCTCATTTAATGTAACGTCGGCTGATCATGTATTAGTAATTGCTATTGCAACCTCACTCGCTTCTATTTTATTTACTTCAACGTCTTCAGCGCTGGCTCATCATAAAAATGATAACGTGCCTTGGGATATTGCCCCATGGGTTATGTCGGGTGTGGCTTTAGGTGCACTTATTAGTGGCTTTGCAGCAAGTTTAATCCCTGAACAAATATTACGTACAGTATTTGCTATAAGTGTTGTATTTATTGCAGCAAGAATGGTGCTATCCGCGCGTAATAAACCGATGTCAGATAAACCGTTACCGTCAGGTCCTATTTTAGGTGGGTTTTCTGCAATAATGGGCGGATTATCAGGTTTAATTGGTATTGGCGGTGGTGCTTTAATAGTACCGATGCTTAATTATTTTTCGGTTGATATAAAAAAAGCAATTGGCTGCGCGGCAGCGTGCGGAATTGTTATTGCATTATTTGGCTCTATTGGTTACATCAGCGCAGGCTGGCATGTTACCGATTTAGAGCATGGTTTTGCCGGGTTTGTTTATTTACCTGCATTATTTGGGATTGTTATTACCTCGTGGTTTGTTGCGCCCATTGGCGCCAAAGCAACTCACTATTTACCTGTTAATACAATTAAGAAAGTTTTCGCGGTGCTGCTTGTAGTTATCGCAATTAAAATGGTTTTTAGCTAAAGGTTTATTTTTTATGGCACTTGAGTTTCCTCAAATTGATCCAATTATTTTTTCTGTTGGACCGCTAAGCGTACGTTGGTATGGCTTAATGTACTTAATAGGTTTTGCATTTGCGATGTGGTTTGCTAATCGTCAAGCGTCAAAGCCAAATTCGGGTTGGACTAAAGACCAAGTAAGCGATTTACTGTTTTACGGCATGTTAGGGGTAATACTAGGTGGGCGTATTGGCTACGTATTGTTTTACCAGTTTAGTTATTTTATAGAAAACCCACTGTATTTATTTAGGATAGATCAGGGTGGTATGTCGTTCCATGGTGGAACACTTGGCGTTATAACCGCCGTCGCAATTTTTTCGTGGACGCGTAAAAAGTCGCTTCTTCAAGTGGGCGATTTTGTTGCTCCACTGGTTCCAGTAGGGCTTTTAGCTGGACGTATTGGTAACTTTATAAATGGTGAATTATGGGGTCGAGTTACCGACGTGCCATGGGCAATGGTATTTCCAACGGGCGGTCCGCTTGCGCGTCACCCATCGCAATTATACGAAGCATTTTTTGAAGGCTTAGTGCTGTTTTTAATCCTGCAATGGTTTATTAAAAAACCGCGCCCAGCAGGCAGTGTAGCCGGAGTGTTTTTATTAGGTTACGGCGTGTTTAGATTCTGTATTGAATATTTCCGCCAACCTGATGCACAACTAGGTTTATTTGCCGACTTTATTTCAATGGGGCAAATACTTTCACTTCCTATGATAGTGGGTGGTTTAGGCTTATTAATTTGGGCATATAAGAAACCACAACACGTTACACCAGCTAAGGCATAATAAGAAAAGCATGAAACAATATTTAGAATTATGTCAGCGTATTGTTGACGAAGGGCAGTGGGTCGAAAACAAACGTACAGGTACGCGTTGTTTAACCGTTATCAATGCTGATTTAGAATACGATGTGGCTAATAATCAGTTTCCGATGATCACTACACGCAAAAGTTATTACAAAGCCGCGATTGCTGAATTGCTAGGCTATTTACGCGGGTACGACAGCGCTGCGCAATTTCGTGAAATTGGCTGTAAAACGTGGGATGCTAACGCAAACGATAACAATGCATGGCTTAATAATCCTAACCGTAAAGGTGAGGATGACATGGGGCGTGTTTACGGCGTACAAGGTCGTGGTTGGCAACGACCAGATGGCTCAACGCTTGATCAGCTTTCCAAAGTTATTAATAACTTAAAAAATGGCATTGATGACCGTGGTGAAATAATCACGTTTTATAATCCAGGTGAGTTTGAGCTTGGTTGCCTGCGCCCGTGTATGCATACACACACTTTCTCCTTACTTGGTGATACGCTATATTTAACGTCATACCAGCGAAGCTGTGATGTGCCACTTGGCCTTAATTTTAATCAAATTCAGTGTTTTGTGTTGCTTGCGTTAGTGGCTCAAATTACCGGCCACAAAGCGGGTAAGGCGTATCATAAAATTGCTAATGCACATATTTACGAAAACCAACTTGAACTGATGCGAGACGTGCAGTTAACGCGTGAGCCATTTGATTCACCTCAGTTAAAGATTAATCCAGAAATTAAATCATTAAAAGACATAGAAACGTGGGTAACACGAGACGACTTTGAAGTAACAGGCTATCAATGCCATGAAGCGATTCAATATCCATTTTCAGTATAATAAAAGATTAAGGAAAACATAAAATGAAAGCAGTGATCCCAGTAGCAGGCCTTGGTACTCGTATGTTACCAGCCACTAAAGCAATTCCTAAAGAAATGCTGCCAGTGGTAGACCGTCCTTTAATTCAATATGTAGTAAACGAAGCCGTTGCTGCAGGCATTAAAGAAATAGTGTTAGTAACTCACTCAAGTAAAAATTCAATCGAAAATCACTTCGATACGAGCTTTGAACTAGAAGCTACTTTAGAAAAGCGTGTAAAGCGGCAACTACTTGCCGAAGTGCAAGCAATCTGCCCTAAAGACGTAACCATTATTCACGTACGCCAAGGTGAAGCAAAAGGCTTAGGCCATGCTATTAGTTGTGCTGCGCCTATTATTGGTAACGAACCGTTTGTAGTTATTCTACCTGATGTAATTATTGATGATGTAGAGAGCGATCTTAAAAAAGATAACTTAGCAGAAATGATCGCTAATTTTGAGCAAAACAAGCATAGCCAAATAATGGTTGAGCCAGTACCAATGGATGAAGTAGATAAGTTTGGTGTGGTTGATTTAGGCGATGTTGACTTAAAACAAGGTGAAAGCTCGCCAATATTTAACATGGTAGAAAAACCGCTAGTAGACGAAGCGCCATCTAACTTAGCTGTAGTGGGTCGATACGTATTAAGCGAAAACATATGGCCGTTACTTGCAAAAACTCCGCAAGGAGCAGGCAATGAAATTCAATTAACTGACGCAATTGCGATGTTAATGGAACACGAAAAAGTAGATGCATACGCTATAAAAGGCCGTAGCCACGATTGTGGAAGTAAAATTGGTTATTTAAAAGCGACTATTGAATTTGCACTTCGTCGCGATGAATTTGCTGATGAATTAAAGTCATTTATTAAAAAACTGATTTAACAGTTAATGTAAATCATAAAAGGCGCCTATATCGGCGCCTTTTTTATGAGTTTTGTTAGGGCCTGTTTATCTTTCGAGGTTAAATTTGCAGCAGGCTGTTTGGTATTTAGGCAAGGCAGAGCCTATGTAGTGTGGTTATTCCCCATAAATAGGCGATAACGTAGCATAGATGCCAAACATGCGCTGCCCGAAGGGTTCTGCCCCGGGGCAATTTACTCTTTGTTACTCGGTTTTTACTTATTCTTACATGGATGTAAGCCATTAGAATAACGCAGGAGCAGTTATCGAGCCCACTAGGTTACAAACCTCGCGCCGCGATTAAATAGCCCCTAGATTGAACAAATTTTAATCCTGAAAGGTCAACAGGCCCTAGAATAAAATAAGAAAAGGAATAGCTCTAAAATAAAAGTTTTTAAGTCATTACAGACATATTGTTATTTATGTTGTAAAGTTTGTGTTAATTGGCATTGAATTTGTATTAAATAATGCTCTCAAGGAAGGGATGGAGTATGCAACGTTGTGTTTTACGAAACACTGACAAGCATGCGAAGAGCTAAGTTTTATAGCTCACAGCTTAAATAAAGTTAAACGCTTTCTTGTGAGAATGTTTAACTGAAATGTAGTGTAAAAACACTGCTTTCAGGACAACTAATACATGTTTATATATAAAAAAAATAACATTAGGCTTTTACTTAGCTTGCTAATGCTTTTATTTGGTACAGCATGCAGCGTCTCGCCTGAAATAAAAACCATTGATGAACAACCTCAAAGTAACTCGCCTGACTACGTATTAATTACAGCCCTTGAACTTGCACAGCTAAAAGATGCCGCAATGCAGTGGCAACAAGCTCGTGAAGGCATAGAGCGAATTTTAAGATTAGAAAAAGAAATAACTTACCTCGTAAATCATATCGATATTATAAACAGCAAAGCTATTGCGCAGTCTAATCAAGGGTATAGCAGCAAGTCTGTACGCTCACCACGAAACACACGTAATGTTAAATCACGCCAACAAGTTAAACAAAATTACAGTAATAAAAAACAAACTGTAAAATTAAATAAACCTAAACATGTATTTGCTTTACAGGTAGCTTCGGTTGACTCAGAGCAAGGTGTGGCTAAAGCATGGCAAGAGCTAAATACTAAAGCAGCACCGTTGTTTAGAGACAAAATATTGACTAACGTAGAAACCGCCAAAATAAACGACAAAATGTTTTACAGGCTGAAACTTGGCTCTTACCAAAACTTTAAAAATGCAAAAGCAGACTGTGACGTATTCAAACTGTACAAACTCGATTGCATAGTAAGTAACTACACTGATAAGCCAGTAAAGCTGTAGTTAAAATAGAAACTTGCTTAAAATCTGTTTATCCATAAAATACACCCTTCATAATTAAATGCGTTTAGGGGTATATGACCCCATAAAACAACGTCATTTCAGGGAAGGAAAATGCTTTTAAAACGGAGCTTAGAATGCATGATGCTAATGGGTGTACTTGTTTTATCTGCATGTAACTCATCTCAACAAGTTAAAATGGCTCAAGCAACCCCGCCCGATTCTTATTGAAAAGTCTGATTTGGAGCTGCTCAAAAGCTCTGCGGCACAATGGGAAAGCTCTCAACCAAAAGTAGAGCAGCTACTCAAGTTAGAAAATAAATTAACGCAGCTTGCTACTAACCTAAAACAACTAAATGAGTCTGATGTTCTAAATACTCGTGTAAATGATGTAGTTAATAACGAAAGTATATTAAAAACCGATTCGGCATTGTTTGCTTTGCAAATTGCCGCTTTTAAAAATAAAAATGCATTGCAAAAGAAGCTCAGCGAATTTCAAAAAAAAATACCACAAAATATCATCTTATCCACTGAGATAAATGTAGAAACCGTAAGTGTTAATAACACAACTTTTTATCGATTGAAGTTAGGTGCTTATAGCAATTCAGCGGATGCGAAAAATGATTGTTTAGCTCTTATAAAGCAACAAGTAGCATGTTTTGTTAGCTATTATGTTCAACAACCTTACAAACAGTGATCTTTAGGCATAATAATTGCTTTAACTCTTATATATTTAAAAGAGGATGGCAACTATGCGCCTGTTATTGCCCTTATTATTTGTAAACCTAGCAGCTTGTAGTTTAACGCCTCAACCCGAGCCGAGTGTCAGTACTAATGCTCCCAAAGCAGCTATGGCAGCCTACACAGTAAGCGAATACGTTAATAACTTAACAGCCCAACTTAATAATCTTCAAGGGCCGCTAAGTAGAAATGCACGTATTGGTGTAAGTAGCTTTTTTCTTGCCGATAAGATCGACTCAAAACTAATGACAGAGCAAGGTTTTGGTTTAAGCCAACAGATCCAAGAAAGTCTTTTAACTCAAATGACCCAACTGGGATATAACACCGTTGAGTATAGATTGGGAAACAACTTAAACTTATCAGAACATGCCGACAGTATACTCAGTCGTGATTTAAATAAATTACGCGCTCGTCAGAATATTGACTTAATTATTACCGGCACAGTGACCCGTCAGCAACACGCTTATATTGTAAATGCACGTTTGATAAATATTAATAATAAACAAGTTTTGTCTGCCGGCAGTACAGAGATCCCAATTAATGTAATGTGGGGCAATGAAAAAATACAGCAACGCGATGGCTACTTATACCGCAGCGAATACTAACCAGGAGCACAAAATGAGAAATCTATTAATTACCCTCTGTTTACCTTTGGGCTTTGGCTGTTCGCATATACTAAATGGTATGAATACAGGTACGGATGAGACCCAGGTTCAAAATAATAACCAAACAACGCAACTCGTTAATAATCAGCGTGATGTTGCAGATCCAGTATCCAATGACCGTTTATTTCAATCGGACTTTGCTCAAAAAAATAGTCATACTAAGCCGACTCCGCCAATGCGAAAGAACATAAACCATTATGTACGCGGGATAATGCAAGACATGGTTGAAAATCTGCAATATGTTAATGGAAAAACACCATTAGCTGTTTCAAGCTTTGTATTTTTAGATGATGATTTTAATGACAGTAGTTTACTGGGTAATCAAATATCAGAAAGCTTTATGCACGAGCTACATAATTTTGGCATACCCGTTATTGACTTTAAAACAACCGACTACATGCGTGTTACACCTGAAGGAGACTTTGTATTTAGTCGAGATTATTTAGAGCTTAACCAAGATCAAAACTTTAAATACGTACTCGCTGGCACATTAGTGAGTAGTCAAGGAGGAGTCCTTGTAAATGCACGTATTATTGGGCTGCAAAGCAAAGCCGTAGTAGGCACTGCGCAAGGTTTTATTCCGCAGTCAGTTGTTGATGCACTTAATAGTAACTACCGCACTGATGGCATAATGCTTAAGCAAGCAAGCAAGTGAGGCTAACTATGTCGTATATACTAATTACTATCGTTGGATTTACTACTTTAATTGGGTTAACAGGCTGCTCAATGACGCATAATAATGAGCATAACGAAAACACAACACGAACAGATTACACAGTAAACGGTGGTAATGATCAGCTTAATATTGCTTATAGTAATCAAGCAATACAATCGCAAGTTGAATACGATCCATCTCAGCAGTTCACACCACTTAAGCACCATAAAACACTTGCTAACTATGTAGAGCAAATGGCACTTGATTTGGTTGATACGCTTGAATTTGAAAGTGATACCGACACCAATATTAATATTGCCGTTACTACCTTGGTCGATCTTGATTCATCGCTTACTAAAAGCAATCAATTGGGTAATCAAATATCTGAGACGTTAATTCATCAGTTACAAAAGTTTGGTTATGGCGTGGTTGATTTTAAAACAACCCAAACAATAGATGTAAATAGCCGTGGTGATTTTGCTTTTTCACGTGATATTGAAAAGCTTAGTGAAGAGCAAATGGCGAGCCATGTATTAGCGGGTACATTAATTTATCGCCATGAGGCTGTTGTTGTAAATACACGTGTAATTAACGCGCATACAAAAAAAATCGTCGCAAGTAGTCGAAAACTAATCCCAATTTATGTACTAAATAAAGAAGATATATACTTATCAAGCAATTAAGTTCAGTTGTCGCTTGATATAAAAAACCAGATGCCGTTATAATTCACACCTCTAAGCACACAGCTTATTTGTGGCCTCTTAGTTAAATGGATATAACGGCCCCCTCCTAAGGGGCAGTTGCAAGTTCGATTCTTGCAGGGGCTACCAATAAAATCAATTAGTTACGAGGTTGGTGCTTTGAAATTCAAACTTCATCTAGCACATATGTAGCAGTGCTAACTCAGGCATTCATTTTCAAAAAAGATTATTAATACTTCTGTATTTTAAACATCTAATTCAATTTATCACTTCAGTCGAATAAATATTACAGCACTAAGTTAAAGCTAGGTCGTGATATAAAAAACCTTATTCAAGTTTTTGTCGCGCAGGCGGAGTGGCTTATACGTAGGTTGGCTTGAGCGCAGCGAAACCCAACGAAAAAGTATGTTATCAATTAATATCACTATTTTGCATTATCGATTGGCTGTCACTCACTTTAAGTTGAGCATAAAAAAGCGAATAAATAAATTTACTCGCTGATTATTTTTATTTAGCCCTAAGCCCTAAGCCCTAAGTCCTAAGCTTATGCACCTGGGCCACATTCCATACATGAATTTACAATGTCTGGGCCAAATTTAAGTTTGGCGTTTAGGTCGCGCAGCGCTGTGCGTAGCCCTTCTTCGATCACTGGGTGGTAATAAGGCATTTCTAACATTTGTGGTACGGTCATTTTGTTTTGTACCGCCCATGCTAGTAGGTGAGCTAAATGCTCGGCTTGTGGGCCGATAAACTCTGCCCCTAAAAATAACCCTGTGCCTTGCTCTGCGTAAACACGCATGTGGCCTTTGTTTTTAAGCATTACGCGGCTGCGGCCTTGGTTTTCAAAGCTTACTTCGCCTACTTCAAAACAACCGCATGGGCCTAATCGGTCAGTAATTTGCTTGTAGCTTTCGCCTACCATTGCTATTTGTGGGTCGCTAAATACAGCTGCAATTTTAGCTCTGCGCAGACCTATACGTACATCTGGGAAGCGCCCTGCATTTTGACCTGCAATAGCACCTTGGTCAGATGCTTCGTGTAGCAGTGGTAGCATGTTACTTGCATCGCCTGCTATAAATATGTTTGATTCACCACATTGCATTGTGTGCGTGTCTGCGTGAGGTACGCCGCGCTCATCGAGTTCAATACCGGTGTTTTCTAAGCCGAGTTTATCTGTGTTTGGTACGCGCCCCGTTGCGGCAAGTACGTAGTCAAATTGCTCGGTGTGTTTAGCACCTTGTTTGTCGGTGTAAGTAAGCTGCGCTTTGCTGTTTACTTGCATCATGTCGGATACGTTTGAGTCGGTATCAACAAAAAATTCTTCGGCAAATACGGTGTTTGCGTAGTCTTTTACTACTGGGTCGGTAAGGGGGCCAATTGCACCACCAACACCAAATAATTTTACTTTAACGCCTAAACGGTGCAGTGCTTGGCCAATTTCAAGGCCTATAACACCTGGGCCAAATACGGCTACCGATTCTGGAAGGTCGTCCCAGTCAAATACGTCGTCGTTTATAATTAATTTGTCGCCAAAATTATTAAATACGCCAGGGTATGAAGGGCGTGAGCCGGTTGCTATAACAAAGCGTTTAGCAGTAATTATGGTGTGATCATCTATTTGTATGCGGTTTGCGTCTAAAAATTTAGCATAGCCACGAATTTTGTCATCGCTTGGAAGCTCATCTACAGCTTCTACTACAAATCCGGCAAAGCGGTCGCGTTCGCTTTTAACGCGTGCCATCACTTCTTTACCATTAATACGTGGTGCAGAGCTGTGTACACCAAATGCAGGTGCCATTGTGATTGAGTGCGCAGCTTCAGCAGCTGCAATTAATAATTTACTCGGCATGCAACCAACTCGTGCGCAGGTAGTGCCGTAAGGGCCTGATTCGATCATAAGTACGTTATTTGTAAATTGTTTAGCATTACGATAAGCACTTAAACCCGCAGTACCCGCACCAATAACAACAACGTCGGTTTGCAATTCTTTCATTATTTTTTCCTTATAAAATAGGGGCAACCAGTGCCCCTATTTATATTTACTAATTGAGCAAAATTATTAGGCTGATTGATATATGTACTACAAAGATCAACAGCCCCTAATTAAGCAAAGTATTTTTCTAAATCGTCTGAGCCACCAATGTGCTTACCGCCAATAAATACTTGTGGAACGGTTTCACGGCCAGATACTGCTTTAAGGCTTGTTAGTGATGCGCCTGAGCCCATAACAATTTCTTCAAATGCAAAGCCTTTTTCTGTAAGAAGCGCTTTAGCTTTTGAACAGAACGGACAACCAGGTTTAGTAAATACAGTTATTGGCTCTGGTTTAGCTTGCTTAGGGTTGATGTAATCAAGCATTGTGTCTGCGTCAGATACTTCAAACGGGTCACCTGGTAAATCTGGTTCGATGAACATTTTGTCAATCACGCCATCTTTTACAAGCATAGAGTATCTCCAGCTGCGCTTACCAAAACCTAGGTCGTTTTTGTCTACTAACATGCCCATGCCGTCAGTAAATTCGCCGTTACCGTCTGGTAGTAAAGTAATGTTTTGCGCTTCTTGATGTTCAGCCCATGCGTTCATTACAAAGGTATCGTTTACTGATAAACATACAATTTCGTCAACGCCGTTTTGCTTAAGTACGCCTGCTAATTCGTTGTAACGTGGTAAGTGAGTTGATGAACATGTTGGTGTGAATGCACCTGGTAGTGAAAAAACTACAACAGTTTTACCTTTAAAAATGTCATCTGTTGTTACTGATTTCCAATCGTTATTTTGACGAGTTGCAAATGTAACACTTGGGATCGTTTGACCTTCGATATTGTTTAACATAGTTTTTGTTCCTCTTGATTTGTTGATAGCCATTATGGTGAATAATTAAATATAGTTCCAATCGTTTGTTTGTATTAAACTGATAGTTATAAACTATCACGTAGAGCTGAATATGAACTTAAAAGATTTTGAATATGTAAAAGCAATAGCGCAATATAAGCATTTTCGCAAAGCTGCCGATGCATGTTTTGTTAGCCAGCCTACATTAAGTGGCCAAGTAAAAAAACTCGAAAATGAGCTTGGCGTTACTTTGTTTGATCGCTCAACCAAGCAAGTCACCTTAACAGCAAAAGGTGAACGTTTGTTGACGCAAATAGAAATTATTTTAGAACAAACGCAAATACTCAAAGAACTTGCTGCTACTTCTAACGAGCCTCTACAAGGTAAATTAACTATTGGTATTATCCCTACCATTGCGCCTTACTTGTTGCCTGCGTTATTAACATCAATGAAAGCGGCATTTATTGATAGCCAGTTTTCGTTTATTGAGATGCAAACAGCAACAATTTTAGAAGCTTTAAACAAGGGTGAACTCGACTTTGCTATTCTAGCCGATGTGCCAGAGCTTATTAATTACCATACGGTTGCTTTATACAAAGAAGATTTTTTAGTGGCGGTATCACACGATAACGCGCTTTCTAAGCATAAAAAAGTCGCGCTGAGCGATCTTCAAGGATGCAGCCTATTAATGTTAAGTGATGGTCATTGCTTTAAAGATCAAGCCCAAAAGTTTTGTTTTTCCGCAGGGGTAGATGTATCTAACCAGTATAAAGGTAATAGTTTAGAAACATTATTAGCGTTAGTGGCCATGGATGACGGTATTACATTTGTACCAAAGTTGGCATGTACCGACCGTGTAGGGATTGATTACTTGCCTATATTCCCTAATCAGCAGCGTAATGTGGTGTTTGCATGCAGAAAGCATTATCCGCATTTATCTGGTGTAGAACAATTGGGCGAGTGGTTATCGGCTCACCCTAATTTAAAAGCTAAATTGAGTAAAAAACTCTAAAGATCTTGGCTGATTATTTCTACTACATCGTTAATTTGCACGCCAGGTAGCGGTTTTTCATCAATACTGACTGCTACTGCGGTTTGCTGATAAAGCTGCTCTACACGAATTTTATTAAGCGTGGTGATGGTGTGCGGCATAACATTACCTGCCGCGTCGGTTAAATAGTTATGGTGCGCAATGCTTAGCATTTGGCCTTTTTTTAACCCATGAGCTTTACCCAAGTTAATAACGATTTTGCTATTTTCCATATGCATTATTTTACCTTGTGTAGGTAGGCATGCCATGGCTGCTTGAATATCATAACTCACTGATTGGTTGATATCGGTTATGCTTTGCCCATAAGGTGATTGCCAAAACCTATCACTATTAACATCCACTATGGTTGTTTTTTCAAATGGCCAAATTGCTTGAGTATGGTAACTATTTTGCCAAAGCTGCTCATAGGTAGTGCCATCAAATAGTGCAAACTCAATGTTGTAACTGCGCTCATACGCCTCGTCCTGCCAAAATGCATAATCGTTATTGAGTTTGTCACTAGTCGAAAGGCTGGTTATTTGGCTAAGCAGGACATATTGAGCATTACTACGTGAGGAAATTTCTTCTAATTGAGCATTTGAATAGTCGTGCTGCTGCGAAAAGTACTTATCAACGCTTATTGCATTATTATAGTAAGCAATAGGTACTGCGCTCATTTTTGACTTTTGCAGTGAGGTAAAAATATTTTTGCTAATCGCTTTGCTTACGTCAAATATTTGACCCATTTTAGCGTGTTCACGATGAACAAGTTGGCTTTGCGTAACGGCCACAAATTTATTAAAGCTATTTTGCGGGCATTGCTCTGTTTGAGAAAAAATATCTAGTCGTAATGTAATGGCAAATTTGTTGTCGTATTTATTTTCGCTGATCAGTTCAATTTTTTGAATTTCGCCGTGGCTGCTAATTTTTAGCTGATCTTGCATTAACACGCCATCTACCAAGGTTTGCACAGAGCTAACCCGTGCCCCAGAGAACACTAACGCCTGTGTAATCGCATCTTTTATAGCAGCAGATTTAGCAGCGCTCGTATCACCATTTTGAACGTTCGCATGGCCTGTTGATTCATACCACTGGGCTTTAGTAAAAGGGGAGAAAGTTAATAATGCCGTTACACTTAACCCTGCAAATGCCAATGATAAAAACGACTTCATACTTTTACTCCAATTAAACGTTAGCTATTAACTAGGTAGAGCAAGGACTGTACCAATGTTATTTGGTAATACTATAAATGGCATTAAACGTGCATATGTACTGCTAATTACTATACAAGGGCTAGATGCTATGCGAGCGATTTCATTACTTATTACACTTGGGTGTTTAACCTTAGGTGGTTGTAGCAGCGTTTTTGATAAGCATGTTGAATATAAATATGTAGAGCCAAATAATTACCCAGTTTTAAAAGCGATAGGGTATGCACCTATTAGCTTACAAAAAGGCGCTAACGCGTCGCAAAAGCAACTTATGGCAATTAAAGCTTCTAAGCTTGAGGCTTACCGCGAGCTTACTGAACAAGTATATGGGCAAAAAATTACCGCAGGAACAACGGTGGAAGGTTCAATTGCTCAAGACGATTACTTAGAAAGTAAAGTGCAGGGGCTCATTAAAGGTGCGCAAATTATAAAAACGTATGCTGTTGATGATACCTATGTAACCGAGCTTGAGCTCAACATGAAGCGTGTGCACGATTTATACATAGGTGAAGTAAAACCACGCGAAGTTAAAAAAGTAACGTACTACTAAAAAAGTTATTCAAAATATCTCATCCTCTTATATTGAGTGCTATGCTGTTGTTAGGATTAATTTTTAAGCAGATTGCGTAGTGCTCAACAGATGTATTTTATTGCCACTTATTTTAGATCGTTCAATAACAAAGGTTTTATCTGCTTTCAAGCAACAACATATTAAGCACTGAAACGATAGATTTAGGTAACTTGAGTGGTCTATCAACACCTGAGCAAACGGTGCAAATGAGTTCGGCGGAGCCGCTTAATATTGATGATGTAATCATTAACGAAGATGCAGAGCAGCTTATAGCGCTAAATACACTGGTTGAAGACGAAGGCTCTGCAATTGCTTATACCCCAGCCCAAAGCGGGGAAGCATTGATACAGCAGCACCTGCAGTTGATGTACAAAATCAATCGGAGGAAATGATTAAACACTTAATTGAAAGTAGTAATAATCAAACGGATATTTAATACCAATAAAGCCCCCCTAATTATTTATTAAGGGGGGGCTTACATAATTAAGTGAATTGGTATTATTTATAACTAAATTTAAGAATAAAGGACATTAAAAAAGCCTTATTGATAAGTCAATAAGGCTTTTTTAATGTAAAATTTGGGGCTTAAGCTTTTAAGTTACGAACCAGTTTACTCTCGGTATTTACAGATTTACCGGCTTGATCGTAGGTCATTGACGTTGGTGCGCCAATTAATATCTCTTTTAATTGTTTAACACTTAGTTGCGCTTGGCGGGCAGCATGAGCATTAACGTTATTTTGTTTTTGGCATTGTGCCAGTTGAGTTTTAACTTGGCTTATTAGCTCAGATATTTCAGGATTTTGTGAGTCGTTACTAGCAATTAGCTTACTTAGCTCTTTATCAAGAGTGCTTAACTTAGTTAAAAAAGACATTTTTTGTTGGGCAATTTCTTTTAAACCAGCACCACGTCGTGAGGCAATAGCAGTAAGCTCGTCGTTTAATAGCGTATGCAAAGAATCTAAACAACTTACTTGTTGGTTTAGTTTTACGCTAATTAAACTATTATGATCAGCCATACACGTTAAACTCAAAATCAGCTAAGTTTTTAGCAAGCTTTTCACTATCCACTTGGTATTTACCTTCAGTTATTGCTTTTTTTAGCTCAGCAACTTTATCGCTGTCAAAGCCAGGCGATTGCTGCGCTTTATCTTGAAGCGTTTTTAATTGCTGTGCCTGCGGCGTTAAACTTACAGAATCACTAGCAGCTTTAGGCGAAGGAGCCTGAGCAGCTTGTGTATTAGCATTATCTTTTTTTAAATCAACTTGTTGCTGCTTTGCATTTGTAAGCGCATTAGCTTGTTGATTACTGCCATTAACTTGATTAACCATAATAATAAACCCGTATATTACCCAACTTATGCCAAGTTATCGGCATATACGTAGGATACTTTAGTATAAATCTAAATTAAATATTTACTTGAACAGACTCTACACCATCTACTCGCGCATTTAAAATTTTACCTGACTTTTTGTTTTTAATTTGTATTTGATCGCCCAAAGTACCGTCTTCTAATGCAATACCTGTTGTTTTAATTCTAAGGCCTCTGAGGTTTGCGTAAATATTAACAGAATCCCCCTTACAAACCATACAAATTTGGTTTAGTAAAACGGGCATCCCGCTTCTAATATTTCGTTTACTTCTGCTACCTATTAAAATTGTGGGATCATCTAAATATTGCACTCTTACAAAGTGAGTTGGTTTCATTTCAACACTCAAATGCGATTTAGTTATTACCTCACCACGAGCTAAGTTAGCAATTGCTACAACAACAGGCGCCATTTCAACAACTCTTACATGGACATATTGAGCCCATGTTTGAGCATCATTACATTTAGCTTGTAAAGTTACTTGGCGGTTAAATGGTGGTTCATCGGAAGTTGATAATTCAAGGTCAGAATTACAAATACGATCAGGAATGCGACTATCTAAAGGCAGTGCACTTAATTGCATATTAGTATTTTTTAATATACCAATCTGCTCAGTTATATAAGCAACAGCCATCTCTTGTAATAAATCTTTGCTAAATACTTTGGCCTGCAAAGGGAATGCAAAGCAGAGGCTAGCAACAAAATAAAAAACACTGTATCTTCTGACTTTTTTTAACAAACTCATAATGTTTCGACTATGCTTATGGTTTCAAACAGGGTATAAATATTTTGCGTCAAAAAGTAGACGCTCCCGCGATGTTATGTAGCTTTATTAATAGAAAGCAATTATCGTTCCGCATTATTTGTTTTCTTTAGGAGATTTGAATGGCAGGCATTTTAGACTCAGTAAACCAACGCACACAGTTGGTTGGGCAGAACCGCCTAGAATTACTTTTATTTAAGCTCAGAGGGCGTCAGCGTTTTGGCATTAATGTATTTAAAGTGAGAGAAGTACTGCAATGTCCTCCACTTACAAGTATGCCAAAATCGAATGCTTATATTCGTGGTGTTGCTCATATTCGTGGTCAAACTATCTCAGTAATCGACTTGTCTATGGCTGTAGGTGGGCGCCCAATAGAAAATATTAAAGACAGTTTTATCATCATTGCTGAGTACAACCGCTCGGTTCAAGGCTTTTTAGTGGGCGGGGTTGAGCGTATTGTAAATATGAATTGGGAAAAAATAATGCCACCGCCATCAGGTGCCGGGCGTTATTCATATTTAACAGCCGTGACCGAAATCGAGAATGAATTAGTAGAAATTTTAGACGTAGAAAAAATTCTCAACGAAATTTGCCCAGTAAATACAGAAGTAAGTGCTGAAGTTGCACAAAGTGGCGACATTCAAAAAGACTTAGGCGAGCGTATCGTATTTATTGCAGACGACTCCGCTGTTGCGCGTAACCAAGTTAAACGTGCCCTAGAGCCGTTAGGCGTGCAAACAGAGCTTGCTAAAAATGGTAAAGAAGCTTTAATTAGGCTTAAAGAAATAGCAGAACTTGATTGTAAAAATGACATTACTGAGCGAGTTGCATTACTTATTTCTGATGTTGAAATGCCAGAAATGGACGGTTATACATTAACAGCTGAAATAAAAGCAGATCCTAAGCTTGCACCATTACATGTTATTTTACATACATCATTGAGTGGTGTGTTTAACCAAGCAATGATAGAAAAAGTAGGTGCTGACGACTTTATCGCCAAATTTAACCCTGATGAGTTAGCAACTGCGGTTAAAAAATGGGTCCATAGTGACCAATAAAAATAGGTGTTATTGATTTGAATAATAAAGATTTGCAGCAAAGTGAATACGACCAGTTTCGTTCGTTTTTAGAGCAGCAATGCGGTATTGTTTTAGGTGAAAACAAGCAATACTTAGTTAAAAGTCGACTTGCTCCACTCATGGCTCGATTTAATGTGGAATCTTTATCACAATTAGTAAGTAAAACACTTGGCCTTCATGAGCGGCAATTAAGAGCCGCTGTAGTTGATGCAATGACCACCAACGAAACTTTGTGGTTTAGAGATCAATACCCATTTGAATTACTTCAAAATAAATTATTCCCTGAGTTTAAAGAGTTAAGAAGACCATTAAAAATTTGGTCTGCTGCCAGCTCATCAGGGCAAGAACCCTACTCGATTGCTATGTCGGTTGCCGAGTTTCAAGCTAAGCAACCTGGCGTGCTACGTATGGGAGCGCAAATTATTGGTACAGATATATCTAATACCATGCTTGATATGTGTAAAAATGCAGAATACGACGCGCTTGCACTTGCCAGAGGCTTATCGGCAGAACGTCGTAAAAAGTTTTTTAAAGATAGCGGCAACGGTATGGCACAAGTAAACGATACAATAAAAAAACAAGTTAGTTTTAGGCATTTAAATTTGCTTGATTCGTACGCGTTAATGGGCAAGTTTGATATTATTTTTTGCCGTAATGTACTTATTTATTTTGCGCCTGAAATAAAAGCTAAAATTATTAACCAGTTTGCACAAGCATTAAACCCAAAAGGGTACTTATTTTTAGGAGCGTCAGAGTCCCTAACTGGCCTAAGTACTGAGTTTGATATGGTTAGATGCACCCCTGGTATTATTTACCAAAAGAAATAATTAAGCTAATTCCTTTCCCTAAAACGACGCACTCAGCGTCTTTTTTCTATTTAGATACATGGCCTTATAAAAATATAACTCTCCTTATTATAAATGGCTTATTTTTTGCTTTATCCATGGGTAAGTCAATTTTTTGGAGAAGGTTATGGCTATCAGTTTTGATAAAGCATTAGGTGTGCATCCGCAAGCCATGTTGATCCGTTCACAGCGAGCAGAATTAATTGCAACTAATATAGCTAACGCTGATACGCCTGGCTATAAAGCAAAAGATATAGACTTTGCCTCGGCATTAAAAGCGGCAAGGTCAACCCAGCAAAGCGGCAATACCATGGTAAGAACTAACGATAAACACATTAGTGGAGGTACTCATAGTATGGGCAATTCTGAATCATTTCGCTTACCAAATCAATCAGATACAGGAGATGGTAACTCGGTTGATATACAAGTGGAACGAAACTTGTATACACAGAATGCTATGGAGTATCAGGCCAGCTTGCAATTTTTAAGCGGCAGATTCAAAGGTCTGAATAAAGCTCTCGGTAGTCAAGGATAAAAATTATGAGTTTATATAATGTTTTTGATATTGCAGGTTCGGGTATGAGCGCACAAAACGTTCGCTTAAATACTACAGCTAGTAATATTTCTAATGCTAATACCATTAGTTCATCTCAAGACAAAACGTACCGAGCGCGCCAACCTGTATTTGCGGCTGAGCTGACAAAGGCTTCAGCATCAGTAAGTAACCAGCAGGGCTCCGCAGTTGGTGTTAAAGTTTTGGGCATTGTTGAAAGCGATGCACCATTACAAATTGAATATAACCCAAACCATCCAAGTGCGGATGAAAATGGCTATATCTATAAACCCAACGTTAATGTTGTAGAGGAGATGGCAAATATGATTTCTGCCTCTCGCTCTTACCAAACAAACGTGCAAGTTGCTGATGCAGCAAAGCAAATGCTAAGTAAAACACTGTTGCTAGGGCAGCGGTAACCGAGGGTAGGTTATGAGTAACGATATTAGTACATCTTCATCCTATTTAGACTCTATACGCTGGCAAGAAAAGCAAGTAGCGACCAGCGACAATGAGAGTGATACGTTAACACAAGAAGACTTTTTCTCTTTGTTAACTCAGCAATTATCGTATCAAGATCCCAGTAACCCTGCGGATAACGATCAAATGATTGCGCAAATGACTAGCTTTACGATGGCGCAAGGTATCAGTGATTTGAATTCAAATTTTGATACGCTGGCTACTTCGATGACATCAAACTCAGCCCTGCAAGCTTCAACGCTTGTTGGCAAGCAGGCTTTACTAGAGTCTAATACTGTTGATTTAAATGAATCAGGTGATGCTAAAGGGTCTATCGTTGCTGAAAGTGCAGTTGAAAGCTTAACACTTAGTGTAACTGATGCTTCAGGACAGCTAGTGAGAACAATTGATATGGGTTCTCAGCCTGCGGGCGCTGTTCGCTTCGCTTGGGATGGTAATAATGAAAGCGGTGAGCGTTTACCTGAAGGGGAATACACGTTATCGGCACAAGGTAGCACCAATGGCCAGTTTTCTAGCTTGCCTATTGCAACTTTCAAAAATATTGAAAGTGTAAACATTAACGGTTCAAGCGGCATCATTGTGAACACCAAAGAAGGTGCGGTTAGGTTAACCGACATTGCAGAAATCGCGTAACAAATTTAATATTTCTTGCCTGCCAGCAGGCCACAGATTAACAGGTTAGAGGTGAATTATGAGCTTCAATATTGCATTAACCGGCCTAGCTGCCGCACAAAAAGATTTAGACGTAACTGCAAATAATATTGCAAACGTAAATACAACAGGTTTTAAAGAGTCGCGCGCTGAGTTTGCCGATGTTTACGCTTCATCAGTATTTAGCTCTGGTAAGACTAAAAATGGTGATGGTGTTCAAACCGCTATGGTTGCACAGCAGTTTCATCAAGGCTCACTGCAATTTACAAATAACTCACTTGATTTAGCGATCACTGGTGAAGGTTATTTCGCGATGAGTGAAGACTTAGGTTCTCAAGATTTTTCTTATACTCGTGCAGGTGCATTCAAATTAAATGAAGATAATTTTGTAGTAGATGCCAAAGGTAATTTTTTACAAGGTTTCCCTGTTGATGAAGCTACAGGTGCCACTACATCAGTAAGTTTGAGTACTTCATCACCATTACAGATACCGGATTCGTCTGGTTCTCCTCGCGCAACAAGTAAAGTGTACTCATCATTCAACTTAGATTCACGAGAAACTCAACCTACAGTAACTCCTTTTGATTCAAGTACGAGTGCTTCTTATAATAGTTCTACATCAACTACAGTTTATGACTCATTAGGTGAGCCACATGTTTTACAGCTTTTCTTTGTAAAGCAAGACCCAACGACAACACCAAATCAATGGCAAGTTTATGGAACTTTAGACGGGAAAAATTTTGGGACAGATGGAGTTGAAACAGTCGCAGGTTCACATACTCCTATAGATACTTTTGAATTTACATCAGCAGGTTTGCCTAATGTAACATTACCGGCTACAACTTTTGATGATATAGACTTATCTTCTGATGCGACTACAGGTTTGACTTCTCTTTTGACTAATGGTGCAAGTTTTCCTGATGATGTGTCAGTCAGTTGGCGTGATGAAGCGGGAACCAGTAATAAAGTTCCCACTCAGTATGCAGGTAACTTTGAAGTAAAAGCGCTTGAACAAGACGGCGCTACTGTTGGCCGTTTAGCCGGTATTGATATTGGTACTGATGGTAAAGTAGTTGCATCTTACAGTAATGGTGACTCAACTTTTTTAGGTCAAGTCGCTATGGTTCGTTTTTCTAACTCACAAGGCTTACAGCAAGTTGGCGATACTGCGTGGAAAAAAAGTTTAACATCGGGTGATCCAATTGCAGGCGAACCAGGATCAGGTACTTTAGGATCGATCAATTCATCAGCGCTTGAGCAATCAAATACTAATCTTACAAACGAGCTTGTAGACTTAATTACTGCACAGCGTAATTACCAAGCAAACTCACGTGCGCTTGAAGTTAACTCAACAATTCAGCAAAGTATTTTGCAGATTCGATAAGTTAAACCCCATTGAATATATTAGGCTGCATTTTTGCAGCCTTTTTTATAAGTCCTCTTTGTAAGCCCTTCTAAATACCTCTCAATGTTGCGTCAAATTTAATCTGGCACCTATTTTGCATTTATAAGTTCAGAGATTTTTTATGTGAGTCGATACTATGGACAAAATGGTCTACATTGCGGCCTCTGGCGCTAAGCAAAGCCTACAAGGGCTTGCGCTTAAAGCCAATAATTTGGCGAATGCAAATACAACAGGATTTAAAGCCGACTTTGCGCAGGCGCGTTCTATGCAAGCGTTTGGCGAAGGTTTGCCTACACGTGTATTTTCAATGCAAGAGCGTCCGGGTTCAAACATGGTATCGGGTGGCATTGTTCAAACCGGGCGCGACTTAGATATCGCAATGAGCGATAACGCATGGCTTGCTGTGCAAGATGCCTCCGGTAATGAAGCTTACACAAAAGTGGGTACGTTGAACGTTACAGCTCAAGGTATGCTCGTAACCAGCCACGGTCGTCAAGTTATTGGCGAAGGGGGACCTGTTATTTTACCCGTCCCAGTCGAAAAAATAGGGTTTAGCCAAGATGGCGCTATTCAAGTACGACCACAGGGCGCTCCCGCTAACTTTTTAGAAGAAGTAGATACGCTTAGAGTGGTTGAAGCAAATAGCTCACAGCTCGAAAAAGGTAACGATGGTTTATTTAGACCAAAAGCAAATGTAACAGTAGATACCTCTGCCAATGTAAAAGTTTTAAGTGGTTCGCTTGAAATGTCGAATGTGAACCCTGTTCATGAAATGGTCGACATGATAAGCCACCAGCGCCAATTCGAATTACAAGTGAAATTAATGAAAACAGCTGAAGAAATTGACGAGCGTCAAGATCAGTTATTACGCATAGTTTAACTTTAAAGTGAGGACACGATTATGAATCCAGCATTGTGGATCAGTAAAACTGGGCTAGACGCTCAACAAACCGATATATCGGTTATCTCAAATAACTTAGCGAATGCGAGTACCGTAGGTTACAAAAAAAGCCGCGCTATATTTGAAGATTTACTTTATCAAAATATTAATCAACCAGGTGGTCGTTCATCGCAAGATACCGAAATGCCGTCGGGCTTAATGTTAGGTGCGGGTGCTAAAGTTGTAGCTAACCAAAAAGAGTTTACGCAAGGCAACATGTTGACCACCGAAAACTCACTAGATTGGATGATTTCTGGCGAAGGCTTTTTTGAAGTACTGCAACCAGATGGCAATATTGCTTACTCGCGCAACGGCCAGTTTACTACCGATGGCGATGGACGAATTGTAACATCGGGCGCAGGTTACGTTATTCAGCCAGAAATGAATGTACCAGATGACGCGCAATCAATTACGGTTTCGCAAGACGGCGAAGTATCTGTACGTGTTGCAGGCCAAGCCGATAACGTGGTCATTGGTCAGCTGACTATTAGTGATTTTATTAATCCGTCGGGCCTTGAGCCAATTGGTCAAAACCTTTATACCGAAACCGCTGTAAGTGGTGCGCCGGTACAAGGTAATCCTGGTGTTGAAGGGTTAGGTAGCATTATTCAAGGCTCACTCGAAACATCTAACGTAAATGTAACTGAAGAGCTGGTAAATCTAATCGAAACTCAGCGTATTTACGAAATGAACTCAAAAGTAATTTCGGCCGTTGACGAAATGATGAGTTATATCAATCAACAGCTTTAATAGAATAGGGGGAATTATGCGTAATATTATTTTATTTGCAGCGGGCACATTATTTTTAAGTGGCTGTATGTCTACGCAAAATAGTGAGGTAGTGCAGGACGACCCTTACTACGCACCTATGTACCCCGAACCTGTTTTAGAGCCGCTGGTAGCCACAGGTTCATTGTTTAATACTCATACATCAAACGACTTATATTCTGATAAAAAAGCGCTACGTACTGGCGATATAATTACGGTTAAATTGCAAGAGTCTACTCAAGCAACAAAAGCCGCTAAAACAGAAACAGACAAAGAAACTGACGCAAGCTTAGATCCCGTTATTGGATTAGGTGGTCTACCTGTAAATATAGGTGGTGACAGCATTCAGTTTGGTATTGGTAGTGATTCGTCGTTTACGGGCGATTCAAAATCAAACCAGTCAAACAGCTTAGTAGGCGATATTTCGGTTAATGTAATGCGCGTTTTACCTAATGGTAATTTAGTTATACGCGGCGAAAAATGGCTAACGCTTAATACCGGCGAAGAGTTTATTCGTTTAGAAGGGCTAGTACGCCCTCAAGACGTAAGTGCCGATAATACGGTTGAATCAAACCGTATTGCTAATGCACGTATTCAATACTCAGGTAAAGGGCAAACGCAAGAAGCGCAAAGTCCTGGTTGGCTTACACGTTTCTTTAGCAGTTCGCTGTTTCCATTTTAGAGGGTAACAACATGAATAGCCTTAAAGCTTTATGTTTAGTTGTGTTATTAGGCTGGCAATTTACTGCCAGTGCTGAGCGCATAAAAGATGTGTCTATGGTTGAAGGCGTACGCTCTAACCAGCTAGTTGGTTATGGCTTAGTGGTTGGTTTACCGGGCACTGGCGAGCAGAATTCATATACAAAACAAAGTTTTAGAGGCATGTTGAACAGCTTTGGTATTACGCTACCTTCAACTCAAAGTCCTAAAATTAAAAATGTTGCCGCTGTGGCGGTGCATGCAGAACTACCCGCATTTAGAAAACCCGGGCAAACAATAGATATTACGGTTTCTTCTATTGGTAGTGCAGGCAGCTTGCGTGGTGGTACTTTACTACAAACTTTTTTAAAAGGTGTAGACGGTAACGTGTACGCAATTGCACAAGGTAGTTTAATTGTCGGTGGCTTAGGCGCACAAGGTCTTGATGGCAGTAAGGTTGTAATTAACACGCCTACAGTTGGTCGTATACCAAATGGCGCAACAGTGGAGCGCACCGTAGAAAGCCCATTTATGCAAGGCGATTACATTACCTTCAACCTAAACCGCCCAGACTTTACAACGGCAAAACGCCTAGAAAAAACAATTAATGACTTAGTTGGCCCAAATAGTGCGCAAGCAATTGATTCTGTTTCTATTCGAGTTATAGCACCACGCGATGCATCCCAGCGTGTATCGTACTTATCGACACTCGAAAACTTGGAATTTAAGCCAGCTGATATGGCCGCTAAAATTATAGTTAACTCGCGCACAGGTACAATTGTCATTGGTAAAAACGTTAAGCTTCAGCCTGCCGCTATAACTCACGGTGGCTTAACAGTAACAATTGCAGAACAACAAAATGTGTCACAACCAAACCCGCTAGCAAACGGTGATACAGTTGTCACACAGCAAAGTATTATTGATGTAAACCAAGACGACTCGCGCGCCTTTGTATTTAATCCAGGTGTAAGCCTTGACGATTTAGTTCGCGCAATTAACGAAGTAGGCGCAGCGCCTGGTGACTTAATGGCTATTTTAGAAGCACTAAAAGAAGCCGGCGCAATTAACGGGCAGTTAGTTGTTATATAAATAACTCAAGCCAATAAATAACGTATTACTTAAGCCCTAGATATAGGGCTTTTTATTTACAGCAACTTAAGTTTATTATTTTTATCTTCCTCGTTTTATCGGTAGTGGCTCAATTTTTGCATTTTTAACTGCATTATTCATTTTGTGTCAAAAAGCCGATGGAAACTAATCACCTCGATAAACAAAACTTTTTTGATTTAGGCAACTTAGATTCACTTCGTAAAGAAGCCTTAACGAGTGGCGATGCATCAACTGATGCTTCCAAAGCTGCGCTCAAAAAAGCGGCCGCACAATTTG
Organism: Pseudoalteromonas sp. Z9A6; assembly: GCF_011378805.1. Lineage (NCBI taxonomy): Bacteria > Pseudomonadati > Pseudomonadota > Gammaproteobacteria > Alteromonadales > Pseudoalteromonadaceae > Pseudoalteromonas > Pseudoalteromonas sp. Z9A6. Next base: position 111,174 of record NZ_WTKZ01000003.1, on the reverse strand, counting down.
AAGCTATTTTTACGCAAATGTTGCTCAAAGGAATGCGCAAAGCTAACGAAGCATTTGAAGATAAAGACAGTCCATTTAATTCAAGTGGCGTAAAGTTTTTTGAAGAAATGCACGATCAGCAACTTTCAACAGAGCTTTCATCAAATGGCTCGTTAGGCCTTGCCGATTTAATTGTTCAGCAGTTATCGCCTGAGTCTAAAAACTTTATGCCAGGTTCGGTGCTTAGAACAACTAACGATATTTTCAGCGATACGCAAGTCGGATCCGCTCTTCCTCATGAGCAAAAAAATAAGCAACCCGATCTTATCGTTAAAAGTACTAAAGCCGATATTGCTGAGCCTAAGGTTAATACTGCAGAGTCTAAAACCGATAGCCCAACATTTAAAAATGCAGAAGAGTTTGTAAGTTCAGTGTGGGAACACGCTAAAACTGCAGCGCAAAAAATAGGTTTAAACCCAGCGGTAATGGTTGCTCAAGCGGCACTTGAAACCGGTTGGGGTAAACACATTATTAATAAAAGTGACGGTGGCAGCTCAAATAACTTATTTAATATTAAGTCAGATAAAAGCTGGGAAGGCGACAAAGCAAGCAAAGTAACGCTTGAGTTTGAACAAGGCACACCCGTTAAAAAACAAGCCAGCTTTAGAGCCTACGATTCAATTAAAGATAGCGTGAACGACTTCGTTGATTTTTTAACGCAAAACCCACGCTACAAAGAAGCATTACAAAATACAGCAAAACCAAATGACTTTTTAGATTCATTACAAAAAGCAGGTTATGCAACCGATCCAAATTATGCCAGCAAAATAAAAAATGTGCTCAATAGCAGTCAGCTAAAAGACATTGCGGCAAACGTGATCCGCCAAGGAGTAGAGTAACATGTCGTTTAATTTATTAAACATTGCCAGTTCTGGGGTTAGAGCAAGCTCGGAGCTATTGCAAACGACAAGTAAAAATATTGCCAATGTAAATACCGTAGGCTACGTACGTGAGCGTACAGAGTTTACCACTATGGTTGATAACCAAGTGGGGCGGGGCGAAACATACCGATTACTAAACGAGTTTGCTCAGTCACAGCTAAATCGTGACACCTCTAATAAATCGTTTTTCGATCAGTTTATTACTGAGGCTAATCGAGTTGATACTATTTTTTCTGAAGAGTCGAACAACCTTTCGACTGGAATTAACTCTTTATTTAATAACGTGCAAGAAGCGCTAAATCAGCCGTCATCTACCGTTGCCCGCTCATTAGTAATGACAGATGCGCAAAGCTTAATTGATCAAATGGATAGGCTTTCGGGCATCGTGCTTGATCAAAAAAGTGTAGTGAACGAGCAGCTCGAAATATTTTCAGATGAAGCAAACTCACTAATTCAAAGTATTAGCACGCTAAATCAAAATATTGCAGCAGTTAATGGCACTAATAACGCCGCAGATGCGAGCTCTACCTATAACGAACGCGATAAAGCAATACGCGACTTATCAGAGCTAATAGACATTGAAACGCTTGATGGTCCAAATGGCGAAAAACTCGTTTTTATGGGCACAGGCGAAGCAGTGGTTATGCAAAATGGCGCATTTAACTTATTTTCGATGACAGGGGATCCTGATCCTAATTTTAAAGAATTCACGCTTGACGTTAATGGTGGCAAAGCAGTGCCGCTTGAAGTTGATGTAAGTAAGCTTAAAGGCAAAATTGGCGGCTTACTTGCTTTTAGAGATGACATATTAGTTCCTGCGCAAAACCAAATTGGTCAAATGGGCTTAGCTATTGCTGATGCATTTAACGAGCAAAACAAATTGGGTATGGATGCAACAGGTCAGCTAGGTGGTAATATTTTTAATATACCTACCGTTGGCGCTTATGCGTATCAAGCTAACACAGGTACTGCCGGTATGACTGCAACGGTAGAGCCAGGTAAAGGTAGTGAACTTCCTGCTAGTGACTTTATTATTATTTATACCAGTGCAACATCGGTTTCTATTCAACCAGTAGATAATAAAGGCGAGCCGCTAGGTGATCCATCAGTTGCAGATATCCCAGCTGATGGGATCATAAATGCAGACGATATTCGAAATGCAGTCCCTTATCAAGCGGCAACAGCTACAACATCAGAAGTGTTAGCAACGGTAAAAGACTCCTTCGGACTACAATTAAATATAGATACAACCAAAACAGGTAACGTGGGAGATCAGTTTCAAATTAAACTTAATTCCGACTCGGCTTCTAGCATCACGCTTGCAACAGGGCGCGGCGAAGATTTAGCATTAGCTTCACCTATCCGTACATCTAACAGTATAGATAATACAGGTACTGCAACTATTTCAGTGGGTACAGTTAGTAGCGTTATTTCAGGTGGATTTACTTTAGAAACACCTCTCACTACACCGCCTATACCAGTTAATCCACCAGTACTTGCTAATGGTGATATTAAAATTGTTAAAGCTACAGGTACCAATGATTATTTAATTAGCGATGGTAGTGGCACTGATGTGGCAGTAACTATAGCGCCCCCAGGTAAAAACGTTTTAGCAGGTCTTGGTGCCCCTTATGATTCATATGGTTTTGACTTTGATATAGAAGGTACACCAGCAACAGGCGACACCTTTACACTTGAGTTTAACGAAGGCGGCTTTGACGATAACCGTAATGGTTTAAAATTAGCAGATTTACAAAATGGTGAGTTAGTCCGTTTAAATGTAGAAACAACAGCAACGGCCGACAACCATAAAACGTTCAACCAAGCTTATTCAGGATTAGTGAGCGATGTAGGTGTTGTAACTGGTCAAGCAATCACAAGTGGCGCTGCATTTGACGCTCTAGCACAGCAATCTGAGGCATGGTACGAGTCGTTATCTGGAGTAAATCTTGATGAAGAGGCCGCAAATTTACTGCGTTTTCAACAATCATATTCAGCATCAGCACAAGTTTTAGCAGCAGCTCAAGAAATTTTTGACACCTTATTAAATGCGGCGAGGTAATTATGCGTTTATCAAATAATTTAATGTACCAAAACAACATAAATAAAATACTCGACAACCAACAAGGTGTTGCAAATGCTCAAGAGCGAGTAAATACTAGGCAAAAGTATTTATCTACCTCAGAAGCGCCAGCTGCTATTTCGCAAGCTATGCTGTATTCAAATAAAATACTAACTAATGAGCAATACACTAAAAATATCGATCAGCTAAATGGCCGCCTAGAAACTGAAGAAAGCGTATTACAAAGCATAAATAGTAATATTCAACAAGCGCAAGAGCTCACTATTCAAGCAGGTAATGGTGTTTATACTAAAGACGATTTAAAGACGTTTGCATCAGAACTTAGTGGCATTCAACAAACGCTAGCTAACTTAATGAATACCCGAGCAGAAGACGGAAAATTCATATTTTCAGGATACCAAGACAGCACGCAGCCTTATCAGTTTGATTCTACAGCGGGTGAGTACACTTATAATGGCGATCAAGGCCAGCACCAAATAACTATAGCTGAAGGCGTATCAATTAAAGCGAGTGATAACGGCTTTGATACGTTTGAAAAAACAGATGCCAGATTAAACGTACTCGATAATAAAGCAGACATACCAACAACAACACCTGCAAATAATATTACTAAAGGCACTGTTTATGTTGATGGCCAAGCCGAGTTCGATAAGTTCCATCAAGCTCAATACAATGCCGATCCAACGACTCCAGTTTCACCTACAGCAAATACTTTTAGTGTAGTTACAACCGCTGGTGCGACAACAAACGATCCAGATACATATGAAATTTTACAAGATGGCGTGTCGCTTACCCCGCCTCAAACTGGTGAAGTTACAGATGATACAATTGAATTTGCAGGTATGAAAATTCAATTTGAGGGTAGCGCGCCTGGCCAACTCGATTTTAGCCTTGAAAAACCACATAAAGAAAACGTACTTAATACACTGCAATCACTTATTACCGGCCTTAATAATGGCGCACTTGAAGGTGATGACTTTCAGCAAGTACTTGCTGATGGCTTAGTGCAATTACAAAATGCGAGTGAGCAAGTGGTGTTTACCCAATCAAGTTTAGGCGGTCGTATGAACGCGCTTGAAAGAGTAAGCGATTCTAACTTAGCGCTCGATATTCAAAATAAAAGTAATCGCTCTAACTTAGTTGAAGTTGATATGGCAGAAGCTATTAGCGAACTCACTAAACAAGAAACGGCACTGCAAGCATCACAAGCCACTTTTGGCCGTTTAACTAACCTTTCATTATTCGATTACTTATAAGCAGATTATAAGCAGAAATACCTTGCCGCTTTACCTACTTTAAAGCGGCAATACTTGTTAAAGAATTGCGACAAAAAAATGTCACTCCCTTCTAAATAACCTCACTCCCTACTTTTAAACTCAATAAACTCAATTTTTACATTTAAAAACAAAGAGTTAAAAATAAATTAAAGTTGGCACAGTAAATGCTTTTATTGTTGTAAGAAATTATCGAATAGTGGTTCCTGTTAAATCGTGTTGAACCACACTCTGTTTAAACCTAGGAGATGGTAAAATGGCATTAACAGTAAATACTAATGTGTCGTCACTAAACGCACAACGTAACTTAACAAGATCTGGCGAAGGCTTAGCAACGTCAATGGAGCGTTTAGCCTCTGGCATGCGTATTAATAGCGCTAAAGATGATGCCGCCGGCTTACAAATTTCTAACCGTTTAACATCACAAATAAATGGCTTAGCTGTTGCTCAGCGTAACGCAAACGATGGTATTTCAATGGCGCAGACCGCTGAAGGCGCTATGCAAGAATCGACTAATATACTACAACGTATGCGAGAGCTAGCCCTGCAATCTGCTAATGGTTCAAATTCAGCTGAAGACCGTGATGCACTGCAAAAAGAAGTGTCTGCCTTACAAGAAGAATTAACACGAATCTCCGACACTACATCGTTCGGTGGTCAGCAATTATTAGACGGGTCATACGGGACCAGAAGTTTCCAGGTTGGTGCAAATGCAAATGAAACTATTTCAATTAGCTTGAGTAATACAGCTGCAGAAAAAATAGGGAAGTATCAAACTAATGTTGGAATAGACACTGTTATTGGTGGCAATATTACCTTTACTACAGGTGATATTAACACAGATGTAGCTATTGAGCCTGGTGCAACCGCAACAGAAAAGGCAGAGGCAATAAATGCACTCAGTAATGAGCATGGGATTACTGCATCATTGGTAGAAGTAGAAGAGTATCCTACCACTCAAACTACAGCTATATTAGGACCTCCTAATGCAGATGGGGACATATCTTTTAACTTAAACGGTACACCGATTACAGCACTGGGCGTAGCTACTACTGATCAGTCTGCTCTTGAGACTGCTATAAATGCTCAAAGTAGTACTACAGGAATCACAGCAACTCACGATAGTAGTACTGGTGAACTGACTTTAAGAGGTACCGCTGGTGTGGATATTACTCTTGCAAATTATGCTAACAGTGATGTAGCAACTAATAATTCAGCTACTTTCACAAACTCCCAAGGTAATAACACTACATTAACCGAAGGTGGGATAGAGAATGTAACTTCTGAAGCGACTGTAGTGACTCCAGCAACTCAAACTAAAGCCACGCTTAGCCCTCCAAGTATAGATGGTGATATATCTTTTCGTTTAAACGGTACACTGATTACAGCACTGGGCGTAACTACCACTGATCAGTCGGCTCTTGAGACGGCTATAAATACTCAAAGTAGTACTACAGGAATCACAGCAACTTATGATAGTAGTACTGGTGAACTGACTTTAAGAGGTACCGCTGGTGCTGATATTACTCTTACAGATTATGCAGATGCTGATGGAGCAGCTGATAACTCAGCTACTTTTACAGACTCCCAAGGTAATAGCACTGCACTAAAAGAAGATGTACTAGTTAATGCAGCGGCCGCAGCGGCTAATCCTGTGCTTATTACTTCATCAGAAGTATTGTTATCATCCTCTAAAACATTTTCCGTCTTAGATGCAAGTTCTGGAACAGCAGTAGCGGCATCTTCTGAATTAAACAATGTAGGGGATATTGATCTGACTACAGAGAAGGGATCACAAAGTGCAATATCTATAATTGATGGTGCACTTGCTCAAATCGATGATCAGCGCGCGGGTTTAGGTGCGGTTCAAAACCGTTTTGGTCATACAATTAGTAACCTTGCGAATATTCAAGAAAACGTATCTGCGTCACGTAGCCGTATTCAAGATACAGATTTTGCAACAGAAACCGCTCAAATGACGAAAAACCAAATACTGCAGCAGGCAGGCACATCAATACTTTCGCAAGCAAACCAAATTCCACAAGCAGCAATTAGTTTATTAGGTGGCTAATTATTTAGTTTACTAGTCACTGTTTATATAAACGCACTTTAATTTGAAGTGCGTTTTTTATTTTGTCAAAAAATAGATTTGAATTATTTAAATCAAAAACAATTAGTTATGTTTTATTTTGTAAGTAAACCAATTTTTTTTTAAAATACTCCTAAAGATAATTTACCTCCTGCCGTTAAGTTAATTAGTACGGAGCTGAGCATACAATTTGTGACAGCTCTTGGTTAAATTAAAATAGCAACATTACGAAAGTAATCAGGAGTTTTATCATGGCTTTATCAGTAAATACAAATGTATCTTCTTTAAACGCTCAGCGTAACTTGAACAAATCAAGCCAAGGCTTAGCGACATCAATGGAGCGTTTAGCTTCAGGTATGCGTATTAACAGTGCTAAAGATGACGCGGCAGGTTTACAAATTTCAAATAGAATGACGTCGCAAATTAACGGTTTAGGTGTTGCACAACGTAACGCTAATGACGGTATCTCTATGGCACAAACCGCAGAGGGCGCAATGCAATCGTCTACCGATATTTTACAACGTATGCGAGAGTTAGCGCTGCAATCGTCAAATGGATCAAATAGTTCAGATGATAGAGCATCTCTTCAAAAAGAAGTTGGCGCGCTAAAAGAAGAATTAACGCGTATTGCAAATACCACCTCTTTTGGTGGGCAAAAGCTTTTAGATGGTAGTTTTGGTACTAAGCAATTCCAAGTTGGTTCAAATGCTAATGAAACAATTGGTATGGAACTTTCAAGTATTAAGGCCGCAGATTTAGGTCAAGTAAAAGGTAAAACTTTATCGATTACGAGTAGCGTGTATGGAAATATAGGTGCTGTTGATGAAACTTTAACATTTAAAGTGAGCGGTGGTAGTGACATCACTGTTGATATAACCACAACAGATGATGCCGATACATTTACCAGTAAAATTAATGATGCACTTAGCTCATCGGGGGTTACGTTAACTAACACTGGTACAGCTATCGAGTTTAGTGCAACGAATGAAGTTACAAGTTTTACAATAGCAAGTGGTGAAACTACAGGTTTTCTTTCTGGGGCTTCAACAGCCTCTCTAGGTGATGCTGATTCAAGTGTGTCTGGTGTTGACATTGGATCGATTGATATCAGTGGTTCAGATGGTACTGGTGCTCAAAATGCGTTAGCTTCAATTGATGAAGCCTTGAAGCAAGTAGATGAGCAACGTGCCGATTTGGGTGCTCTGCAAAACCGTTTTGGCCATACTATTAGTAACTTGTCTAATATTCAAGAAAATGTATCTGCATCACGTAGCCGTATTCAAGATACCGATTTTGCAACAGAAACAGCGCAAATGACTAAAAACCAAATATTGCAACAAGCGGGTACGTCAATTTTATCGCAAGCGAATCAGTTACCACAAGCAGCACTTAGCTTATTAGGTTAATAAGTTAAACGTTATAGCTTAATGGTTAGCTAGCTAGTACATAAAGTCAGTATTAGTTTTACAAAAAAGGAGGTGGCTTTAGCTACCTCCTTTTGTGGTTTAAGGGTTTTAATTGAGCTATTGTTTAATTAACTAATAAATAGGAATCTGTTATGAATACCATTAATTCCAATGCAGAAGTTACATTACCAACTCCGCTTGCGGGTGAAGATAAAGTAGTTGGTCAAGCGGCTAGTTCGGTAACCGAACGCGCTGTTGACGATGTAAAGCAAGCTGATACACAAAATCAGCAACGATTACAGCAAAATCAATACGAAAAAAATAATCAAGAAGTAACTGCTCAGCCGTTAGAGCGTGAACAGCTAGAAAAAATGGCGCAGCAATTGCAGGAGTTTATGGGTGAAATGAACCGTAGCTTACAGTTTCAGGTAGACGAGGACTCTGGCCGCGATGTAATTAAAGTGCTAGATAAAGACACTGGCGATATTATTAAACAATATCCATCGGAAGAAGTGTTAAATTTAGTGTCTAAGTTATCTGAAACTGCGGGCTTATTGATAGATCACACTGTATAGCGCCTAAATGGTGGCTTAATTTTTCATTTAAATAGTTATTAAAGAGGGTAATATGGCTATTTCGTTTACAGGGTTAGGCTCAGGCTTACAAGTATCAGAAATTGTAGGTGCATTGGTAAATGCCGAAAAAGCCCCTTTTGAATCGCGTTTAAATAGAAAAGAGGGTAATTTAACCACAGATATTTCTGCCGCTGGGACACTTAAGGCGGCACTTGTAAAAGTGCAAGAATCTATGACCGCGCTTGGCAAGGTCGATAACTACCAAAAGCGCACAGCATCGGGTAATGATGATTTTATATCTCTTAGCTCAAACAAAGACGCCGAGCCAGGCAGTTATAATGTAAAAGTTGATGCACTGGCACAAGCCCATAAGTTATCGTCTCCTGCATTTGCTGCCGATGAGGCGATTGGTGGTGGTGTGATTACTATTGGCTCTGGAGATAACAGTTTTTCGACTGTGCTGTCGCCTACTAATACACTGGAAGATTTAAGAGACCAAATAAATAACGGCCCATACACTGGCTCTGACTCTAATGACTCTGTGGTAGCAACGATAGTAACCAGTGATGCAGGTCAACATTTGGTTTTAACCAGTAAACAAACCGGTGAAGAAAACGCCATTACCATTACCGTACAAGATAGCGATGGTAACAATACCGATGTAGGCGGGCTCTCTCGCTTAGCCTATGACGTGTCTGATGCGGACCCTGCAAACCATACGACTAATTTAACTGAGGTAAATGCGGCGCAAAATGCTCAAATAACCATTGATGGTACTTTAATTGCTTCAAGTAGTACGAACGAGTTTAAAAGTGTTATTGATGGCGTAGATATTACGGCTAAAAAAACCCAAGGTATTGATGGTGACGTAAGTACATTAACAGTAAAAGAAAACAATAATAATATTAAAGCTGGACTCGATGGGTTTGTTAAAAGTTACAATGAGCTGTTAGAGCTAAGTAAGAATTTAGGTAAATCTGGCGAGGATGGCGCTGGCGTAATGGCGGGTGATTCTCTGCTACGTGGTGTTATGTCAAAGTTAAGGCAAGAAATTACCAACAGTGTTGACTTGGGCGATGGTAACTCTTTATCGCTATCGCAGTTGGGTGTTGAAGCCGACAGATACGGTAAGTTAAGCTTAGATAGCGAACGCTTAGACGAGCAAGTAAAAAATGATGTTGATTTAGTGCAGCAGTTTTTTGTAGGTAAAAATACTGATGAAGGTGGTTTTGCCCAATCGTTTGATGAGTTAATGAACTTTTATACTAAGTCAGATGGTTTAATTCAAAACAGAATAGAAAGTAAAGAAGGGCAGCTGCGCGATATTGATGACGAGCGCGTGTCGTTTGCGCGTAAAATGGAGTCACTAGAGTCGCGCTTGTATGCGCAGTATAATAGTATGGATTTATTGGTGGCAGGCTTAAACTCTACCAGTAGCTATATTCAAGCGCAGTTAGACAATATGCCAGGTGTGGTAAGGCAGTCTAAATAATATGTATTATTGATTTAAAAAGGCCGCTAAGTATTTAACTTAGCGGCCTTTTTATTGTGTGCCACTTAGTGTGCTTGGTGATGGTATGCTAAGGGTTGGCTTTTACTGTTAAGTCGACTTATAAGCGTTTATGGCTTTATCCGACTTTTTATGTTTGAGTATCGCATTAAACGACTCTACTTTTTGGTTTTCTGCGGTTGCTAAAATCATATTAATTTGCGTTTGCAGTACACTTAACTCATCAGCAGTGGGCGGTGAGGTACTTTCGCACCAATTTACTAAGTGTTTATTTAATAACTCAAGCGAATTAGCAGCACCATCGGCCCTGTTGCTATTAACTTGAGCTTGAAGCTCGCAGAGTAATTGTTTAATTTGCTCTGCGGCTTGTGTTGACTTTTTTGGCATAGTTATTAAATAGCCGGCATACGTTGGTCGGCAGGAATACCCTCCCAACCCTCTTTAATTTCTTTAACAATGCTTGATACTTCAGTAATCGCTTCAATATCGTTGTTTATGTTCGCTTGCGTTAAACGACGCTGACAATAATCATAAAGAGCCAATAAATTATCCGAAATACTCGGGTCTTGTTCTACTTTTAAATTAAGCGCATCTTGCAGTGCACCTAATAGTAAAATGCAGGCAGAGATGTTTTCGCCTTTTTTAGCTATTTCTTTGCGCTCAATAAACCCTTTTGTAGCTGCTAAACGGCCGATAATATTACTAAATATAAGGTTTATTTGTTCGTAAGGAGTCATTTCGGCAATGCTACTAGCACGAACTTGACCGTATTTTTTTACTGAGATGTGAGCCATGGAAAATCCTAAAATTTAAAGCAATAAAATTATGTGAAAGCTATTATAAAAACTTATATAAAAAATCAATATAGCTTTTATACTTCTATAAGAATAAAGCAATATTAATGCCAAGCATTTTCGCTTATTTATGTATCGGCATTTTTAACTTCAACTTAAATTTATAATTGAGTTTATTTACTAACAATAGCATTTTTATTGCTGAGTAAATTAATTTTTAAGGCTAGGTTGTATTTAGGTAATCGTTAAGTAATCGCTGAGTAATAACTAAGTTAAAACTACAACTCATACTTAATGATTAACTATTAAGTATGATTGACTTAACTAGCCCGTCTGTTTTTTGGCGTTAATGTCAAAAAACTGCCGCTATTGCTTGCATCCATGCTGAACTGGCTTACAATTTAACTAATTATACAAATTAGTGAAAGTACGGCTCGCTAAAAATGATCTTGATTTTAGATAATAATAACAACCGCGCAATAGGATTAAATGCTTCACTTGGCTTTATTGGTGAAGCTGTACAACTATTAAACGAAGACTGCTTTGAACAAGAATGCAAAAAATATCAGCAACAAGAATGCATGATTATTTTAGGAGCGTTGCAATCACTTGACCACGAAAGCTTAATTAAACGCTATCCAACATTACCGTTTTTATTAATTGGCGAAACGCTAAAACCACTATTAAGTATAGCTAATGTGGTGGGGCTTATTTGCGAGCCATTTAATCACGAAGTGACAACGCAGTTACTTCACGATTGCCAACAGTATCAGCGCATGTTGCCAAATGAGCATAAGCATACTAAACCACATAAAACTTTTGACGGACTTGTTGGTGAAACAGAGGCCGTAAAAGATGTTCGCTTTTTAATTGAACAAGTGGCAAAAACCGACGCCAATGTTTTAATTTTAGGCGAATCAGGCACAGGTAAAGAAGTGGTTGCCCGTAATGTACACTTGCTTTCAAAGCGTATTAATGGACCGTTTGTGCCTGTTAACTGTGGTGCTATTCCAGCGGAGCTGCTCGAAAGTGAACTATTTGGCCACGAAAAAGGCGCGTTTACTGGTGCTATATCGGCTCGTAAAGGACGGTTTGAACTCGCTCAAGGTGGGACGCTATTTTTAGATGAAATAGGCGATATGCCACTGCAAATGCAAGTTAAGTTGCTGCGAGTATTGCAAGAACGCAGCTACGAACGTGTTGGTGGTACAAAGGCAATCCAAGCTGATGTACGCGTTATTGCGGCCACGCATCGTAATCTTGAAACAATGATTGAAGAGGGGAGTTTTAGGGAAGATTTATACTATCGATTAAATGTATTTCCTATCGAAAACCCATCGCTGAGTGAACGTGCTGATGATATACCGCTGCTTTTAAAAGAGTTAATGCGCCGTGTTAACGACCAGACTGGTTCTACCGCTAAGTTTACAGAGCGCGCAGTTGAGAGCTTAAAAGAACATGCTTGGCCTGGTAATATTCGTGAGCTTGCTAATTTGGTGGAGCGTATGGTTATTATGTTCCCTGACAAAGTGGTCGATATTCCTGATTTACCTAACAAATATCGTTACATTGAAGTTGAAGCCTACGAGCCAGAATACCCTGAAGAGTTAATGGAAAAAGACGCCTTTAACGATATATTTAGCACAGGCTTTAGTGATTACGAAAGTGAGCCAGACGCTGAGTTTAGCCAAACGGGTAGTGGGCTATTACCTGATGATGGTATTGAACTTAAAGATTATTTAGCCGAACTTGAAATAAGCTTAATTACCCAAGCGTTAGAGCGCTATGATTACGTTGTAGCTCGCGCTGCAGAGATATTAGGGGTTCGCAGAACAACACTCGTTGAGAAAATGAAAAAGTATAATCTTTCAAGAGATTAGAAATACGAAAATGGTGAAATACTTTTCGTTATTTATTATTCATTTGTGATCAATCACTTTACGGGCTTTGCCCGTCACGCAAGCAAGCTTGGCGTCTACAAGATAACCCAAACTTAAACCTTGGCGGTAGACGCTGAGCTTGCTCGCGTGAAAAGCGTAGCTTTTAATCATTTAATTAAAACGTTATTTCACAAAGAGAAAAAACGAGGGTAAATGAGAAGCCATAGTCAACCTACGCGTTACTTCTCTAAAGCACAGCGTCTCTTAACCTCTTTGTGAACAAATTACTTTTATGGTTATAAATCACTTACTCACTAAAAGTCTTAATAATTTCTTCTTTTCTAAAACAATCATTACTGTGATCGTTAACCATACCGCAGGCCTGCATATGAGCGTAAACCGTTGTAGGGCCTAAAAACTTAAAACCCCGTTTTTTTAAGTCTTTAGCAAATGCGGTTGATGCCTCTGTAATTGCTGGGTAGTCCTCAGCGTTATTTAAATTACTTATAATCGGCTTATTACCCACAAACTGCCATTGGTAGTTACTAAAACTTCCAAATTCTTTTTGGATTTCTATAAAGCGCTTTGCGTTGTTAACAGTTGCCGAAATTTTTAAGCGATTGCGCACAATACCCTCATCAAGCATTAGTCTCTCAATGTCATCTTGTGTGAATTGGGCTACCTTTTTTACATCAAAATTAGCAAATGCTTTTTTATAACCGCTGCGCTTTTTTAAAATTGTGTACCAGCTTAAGCCGGCTTGCGCTGATTCTAGCGTGATAAATTCAAACAGCTTTGTATCATCATAAAGAGGCACGCCCCATTCTTCATCATGGTAAATAACGTAGTCGGGTTTAGTGGTGTCGAGCCACGGGCAACGGCACTTTATTTGCTCACTCATTATTATTCCTTTTTGTGTGCGTCATTTTTATGTCGCTCAAATTATTGATGTAACTCAATGATAAGTATGTAAATAAATTTTGGTATAAATCGTGCATTTAGTCATGTATCTACATCAATTCGAGATTTGATTATGGCCCTTGCTAGCGTGCTAAAACCACAGTTTTTTTCTGCAAATCAGTATAACCCATGTTTACTTCAAGAGGAGTACATTGGTGAATTAAGCGATCTGCGCAAGCAAGCAAGTTGGCTTTCGCATTTGGTTGATACCATGCCAGCAGGCGTGGTTGTACTTGATGGCAAAGGGTTGATTGCAAAAGCGAATCAAATAGCGATTGATATGCTTGGCGAGCCACTTGAAGGCGAACGCTGGTTTAATGTTATTCAGCGCTCTTTTAGGCCGCATCAAGATGATGGCCACGAAGTGTCCTTAAAAGATGGGCGCTTAATAAAGCTCGATATTACCGCTTTAGCACCAGAGCCAGGGCAACTTATTTTAATGACGGATTTAACCGAAACCCGCCGCTTACAAAAACGTGTTGCACATATGCAGCGCTTAAGTGCGCTGGGTAAAATGGTTGCATCATTAGCGCATCAAGTCCGTACGCCGCTCTCAGCCGCTATGCTTTACGCTGCTAATTTAGGGTCAAAGCGCTTACCCGAAGCATCTCGCGATAACTTTCAAACAAAGTTAATGTCGCGTTTAAAAGATTTAGAAACTCAAGTAAACGACATGCTTTTATTTGCTAAAAGTGGCGATCAGCAAGTTGTTGAGCAAGTTTCAATGCAGCAGCTTTTAACAGAAGTTAAAGCGGGCGCTGATGCGATGGTCGCACTTAATGAAAGTGAACTGGATGTAAGCTTACCAGAACCCGATATACAAATAGTCGGTAATAAAACGGCATTGGCCAGTGCTATTCAAAATCTTGTGCACAATAGTATTCAAGTTATTGGTGGCGGTGCAAAAGTAAAAATTAGCGCACAAAGAGATTTAAAAGATTTAGATATGGTTCGTATTAGTGTGAGCGACAATGGCCCAGGTGTTGATTTAAGCCAAAGCGATAAAATTTTTGAACCATTTTTTACTACTAAAAGTCAGGGCACAGGCTTAGGGCTTGCTGTAGTGAGTTCGGTTGCTAATGCACACCAAGGCCGTGTTGATGTGACTAATAATACGCATGGTGGTGCCTGCTTTAGCTTGTTACTGCCTATTAAGACAGCATCTAAATTAGAGGGGTCATTATGAGTAACACTATTTTAGTTGTCGAAGATGACGCTGGGCTTCGTGAAGCCTTAATCGATACCCTTGAAATGTCGGGTATTGAATGTATTGCAGCGAGCAGTGCTGAGCAAGCAATGTTACTGCTTAAAAAAGATCAATTTTCGCTTGTTGTAAGCGACGTGCAAATGGGCGCAATGAGTGGACTTGATTTGCTACGCAGTATTAAATTAAACCACCCTGATTTACCTGTATTGATGATGACGGCGTACGCCACAATTGACGATGCGGTAGAGGCCATGCGCCTAGGTGCAATTGACTACATGGCTAAACCATTTGCACCTGAAGTGCTGTTAAATATGGTGAGCCGTTATTTGCCTGAAAAAGCAAAAGAAACCGACGGACCTATTGTTGCTGACCCAATTAGTATTCAATTATTGGAGCTTGCGAGTAAAGTAGCACGCTCTGATGCAAGTGTAATGGTACTTGGCCCAAGTGGTTCAGGTAAGGAAGTACTTGCTCGCTATATTCATGATAAGTCGAGCCGCTGTAATGAGCCATTTGTGGCGATTAACTGCGCGGCTATTCCTGAAAATATGCTCGAAGCCACGTTATTTGGTTACGAAAAAGGGGCTTTTACGGGGGCGATTCAAGCATGTCCGGGTAAGTTTGAGCAAGCACAAGGCGGTACTATTTTACTTGATGAAATTACTGAAATGGACTTAGGACTACAAGCTAAACTTTTACGCGTACTGCAAGAACGTGAAGTAGAGCGTTTAGGGGGGCGTAAAACAATTCAGCTCGATGTACGTATTTTGGCAACCAGTAATCGTGATTTAAAAGAAGCCGTAGTAGATAATCAGTTTAGAGAAGATTTATATTACAGGCTTAATGTTTTTCCACTTATGTGGCGTCCATTGTGCCAACGCCCTGGCGATATTATTGTATTGGCTAAGCATTTAATTGAGCGCCATATAAGTAAAAGCAAGGAGCCTATGGCGTATTTAGATAAAGCTGCCGAGCAAAAGTTACTGGCTCACGCGTGGCCTGGTAATGTGCGCGAGCTTGATAACGTTATACAGCGTGCACTTATATTGCGAAGTGGCGATACAATAAACGAGCATGCTATTTTTATCGAAAACTTAGTATCTAATAACTTTGTTATGGAGCCTTCATTGGCACCGGCGCAAACCGTATCGCCAACAGAATTAGCACATGCAGACAAAGGTGTTGATAAAAGCACTTTAAGCTCTGCATATTATGATGAAAAGTCGCATGCTGAGGATGAGCCTAAACAAGGTTTGCTAGCGGCAGATACCGGTAGCTATAAAGATGAGCTTAAAGACAAAGAGCATCGCATTATTTTAGAAACCCTTGCACGTTGCCAAGGTAAGCGTAAAGACGTTGCCGAAACGTTGGGCATAAGCCCACGAACTTTACGTTATAAACTAGCGCAAATGCGCGATTTAGGTATTTCACTTCCAGCTTAACCTCCTATAAACCCTAAGTTTGCGCTGCGAACTTAGGGTTGTCAAAACTCTGACTCACACAAATTAAAGTTAACCTATTGTATTTTAGTGATTAATTATTTGGCATGCTTTGTGCTTTATTACTTATAAGAGTTCACTGCGTGTCAGAGATAAATTATGAAAATTCAAAACAGTGCTGTATTTCAAGAAATGCAATCAATGGCTTTAGAAGCCGGCCGTAATAATCAAACTAATAAACTGCCAACTCAGGTGCAGTCTACTTCTACAGCACAATTTGGCGACATGCTAAGTGATGCACTAAATACAGTGCACGGTCTACAGCAAGATGCAGGTCAAAAAGTAAAAGCGGTTGAAATGGGTGATCGAAGTGTATCTCTTGCTGAGGCGATGATTGCTTCTCAAAAATCGTCAGTTGCTTTTGAGGCTACAGTACAGGTTCGTAATAAACTTGTTGAAGCTTATAAAGAAATCATGAACATGCCTGTTTAATTAGGTAGTGGAGAATTATTGTGGCGCAATCTAACCAATCTACAGACCTAGCACTTGCTGGCGGCGGTATCGACCAAAGTGGTGGTGATGATCAACAAGAACAAAAGTCAGGCTACTTAAGTGCTTTAAGTGGTGTTGATGTATTGCGCCAAGTAACACTGGTAATAGCATTAGCGATTTGTTTGGCTATCGCGATTTTCATTATTATTTGGGCTCGTCAGCCAGATATGCGGCCGTTAGGCAAAATGCAAACTGAAGAGCTTATTCAAACATTAGACTTTTTAGATGCACAAAAAATTGAATATCAACTCGATGGCAATGTTGTATCGGTTGATGAAAGTGAATACCAAAACATTAAGCTACTAATGACCCGTGAAGGGTTAGAGCAAGGTCCAGCATCAGGCTCTGACATTATTATGCAAGATATGGGCTTTGGTGTAAGCCAACGCTTGGAGCGTGAGCGCCTAAAACATGGTCGTGAACAGCAATTAGCACGCACAATTGAAGAGCTTAACAACATTACTCGCGCCAAAGTATTATTAGCTATTCCTAAAGAAAACGTATTTGCCCGCAGAGAGAAAAAACCATCAGCTACCGTTGTATTAACACTTAAACGTGGGCGCTCACTTGACCGTGAAGAAGTAGACTCTGTTGTCGATATGATTGCCTCAGCAGTACAAGGCTTAGAGCCTGCACGTGTTACAGTTACCGATCAAAATGGTCGATTATTAAATTCAGGTTCGCAAAGCTCACTAGCAGCACGCTCTCGTAAAGAATACGATTTAGAGCGTAAGCGCGAACAAGAGTACCTTGAAAAAATAGACAGTATTTTAATACCGGTTGTTGGGCTTGCAAACTATACAGCTCAAGTTGATTTGAGTATGGATTTCAGCTCGATTGAGGAAACTCAAAAGCGTTATAACCCAGACCTACCAGCGGTTAGAAGCGAAACCACATTTGAAGAAAATAACATTGGCGGCCTAGCTGTTGGTATTCCAGGTGCGCTTACAAATCAGCCACCGCTAAATTCAAATATTCCTGAGGTTGCTGGGCAAGGCGGCGCAGGCACAGCTACGTCACCAACCCGTAGCCACAAAGAAGCAACACGTAATTATGAACTCGATACAACTATTTCTCACAAGCGCCAGCAAAGTGGTGTAATACGCAGAATAAGCGTATCAGTTGCTGTTGACTATATTCCTAAAGTGGGAGAAAACGGCGAAACAACCATGGCTCCACGCTCGGTTGAAGCATTGTCAAATATTCGTCGCTTACTACAAGGCGGTGTGGGCTTTGATATGCAACGTGGTGATGCACTTGAAGTAGTTACCGTGCCGTTTGTACGTGAAGCAACAAATTTAGCAATAGAAGTGCCACTGTGGGAGCAAGACTGGTTTATGAAAATAGCCCGCCTTGTACTAGGCGCCTTAGTTATCATTGTATTGATAATGGCTGTAGTAAAACCAATGCTTAAACGCTTAATTTACCCAGACGATACACTAGAAGAATACGACGAAGATGCACTAAGCTCAGGCGTAGATATTGGCGACAACACGCTTGATATGCTAAATAAAGACTTTGATTCTGCTTCGGTTGGTTTCTCAAGTGATGGTACACTGCAGTTACCAGATTTACATGGCGACGAAGATTTACTTAAAGCAATCCGTGCCCTTGTAGCTAACGAACCAGAACTATCATCACAAGTAGTGAAAGCGTGGTTAACAGAAGATGACTGATCAAGAACAAAAACAACTCCCGCCAGCCTTTGATGTAGATAAGCTTGATGGGGTAGATAAAGCCGCTATATTACTTTTGAGTTTATCAGAAGAAGATGCCGCGCAAATCCTTAAACACTTAGAGCCTAAGCAGGTGCAAAAAGTGGGTATGGCGATGGCTGGGCTACAGGACTTATCACAAGCTAAAATAAGCGCTGTACACAACTTATTTATAGAGCAAATTCAAAGCTTTAGTACCATTGGTTTTCAGTCAGAAGACTTCATTAAAAAAGCGCTTACAGCAGCACTTGGTGAAGACAAAGCCGCTAGCCTTATTGACCAAATTGTTATGGGCTCAGGCGCTAAAGGCTTGGATTCATTAAAATGGATGGACTCTAAGCAAGTCGCTAGTATTATTCGCAATGAGCATCCGCAAATTCAAACCATTGTATTATCATATTTAGAGCCAGAACAGTCAGCTGAAATTATTTCTCAGTTTCCTGAAAAAGTACGCTTAGATTTAACCATGCGGATTGCAAACCTTGAAGAGGTTCAGCCAGCAGCACTACAAGAACTAAACGAAATAATGGAAAAACAATTTGCCGGCCAAGCAGGTGCACAAGCTGCTAAAATGGGTGGTTTGAAGGCTGCAGCAGATATTTTAAATTACCTAGATACCAATGTAGAAGGGCAGTTAATGGACTCTATTCGTGAGCATGACGAAGAGATGTCGCAGCAAATTCAAGACTTAATGTTTGTGTTTGAAAACTTAATGGATGTTGAAGACCGTGGTATTCAAGCAATCCTGCGAGAAGTACAACAAGACGTATTAATGAAAGCAATTAAAGGCACCGACGATGCCCTTAAAGATAAAATACTGGGCAATATGTCTAAGCGTGCAGCCGAAATGCTTGCTGATGATTTAGAAGCTATGGCACCTGTCCGTATAAGTGAAGTAGAAGCGGCGCAAAAAGAGATTTTATCAACAGCGCGTCGTTTATCTGACTCAGGTGAAATTCAGCTGGGCGGCGGCGGTGGCGAGGAGTTCTTGTAAGCCATGAGCAAACTCAAAGGGCGCACACTTCGGGCTGATGAAGCAGATGAATTATTAAAAAACTGGGCTATTCCAGATGTAGCACCAGATGAGAGCAGCTTTGGCAATCGCTCTACGGCTTACGGCACACCGCTTAGTGATCTGTATAAAAAAGAATTAGCTGAAGAAATGCCAATTGATGAGCCACAAGAACCAGAATTGCCTGCGCTTACTATGGTTGAGCTTGAACGCATTAGGCAAGACGCCTACGAAGAAGGCCTCAAGCAAGGTCATGAGCAAGGCTACATAGACGGCTTTGAAAAAGGCGTTGGCGAAGGTAAAGAAGCAGGTTACAAAGAAGGGTTAGAGCAAGGTAAAACACAAGGCCTTGAAGATGTAAAACCATTAATTGAAGAGCAGTTAACAAGTTTAAAAGCCATTTTAGAGGGGCTAACTGCACCGCTAGATAAAGTGGACGAACAAGCTGAGAAGCAATTAGTACAACTTGCTAGCATGTTAGCGGAAGCTGTTATTTATCAAGAAGTAAAAACATCGCCAGATGCGATTTTACATACGTTAAAGCAAAGTATTGATTCACTTAATGCGGAGCAAGAAAAAGTACGAATCCATTTAAACCCCGAAGACTTAGAACTCATAAAAGAGAGCTACGGCGAACAAACCATTATTGATAATAACTGGCAGTTAATGGCAGAGCCCACTCTTGAGCGCGGTGGCTGTGAAGTTAAAACAGCGCAATCGTCACTCGATATGACTCTAAAAACACGTGTCAAAGAAACGTTGGATAGTTTTTTGCATAATAGTGGTATCTAACTATTTTATTGGCGTGTTATGTCAACTCAACGTGCACCTTTAAGCGAACGCTTATCTCAATATCAACAACATATTAAAACCCCAGCGCCTGCTGTTGCAGGTATTTTAACGCGTGTTGTTGGCCTTACCCTTGAGGCTAGAGGTTTACGTGCACCCGTTGGTAGCCAATGTAAAATAGAAACTATGAACGGCTTTGTAGACGCCGAAATAGTCGGTTTTAACGATCAAACTTTGTACTTAATGCCTAACGACCACATCTCTGGTGTATTACCTGGTGCGCGTGTTATTCCTCAAGTAAATAATTTAGGTTTACCTGTAGGGATGAGTTTATTAGGCCGCGTGGTGGATGGTTTAGGGCGACCGCTAGATGGCCTTGGTAAAATTAATGCTGAGCATCATTTAAAGTTTGCTCAAAATACTATAAACCCGCTTTCAAGAAGACCAATCACTAAGCCTATGGATGTAGGTGTGCGTGCTATTAACTCGGTTATCACAGTAGGGCAAGGCCAGCGTATGGGCTTGTTTGCAGGCTCTGGTGTGGGTAAATCAGTACTACTGGGTATGATGACCCGAGGTAGCGAAGCTGATGTCATTGTGGTTGGCTTAGTGGGGGAGCGTGGCCGCGAAGTAAAAGAATTTATTGAAGAAATACTCGGTGTAGAAGGGCGCAAACGTTCAGTTGTTGTCGCAGCGCCTGCTGATTCATCACCACTTATGCGTTTAAAAGGCTGTGAGAGCGCCGTAACTATTGCAGAGTATTTTAGAGATCAGGGTTTAAACGTATTATTGTTACTCGATTCGGTAACGCGTTATGCAATGGCGCAACGTGAAATTGCACTTGCTGTAGGCGAGCCGCCTGCTACAAAGGGTTATCCGCCTTCGGTGTTTGCTAAATTACCTGCGCTGGTGGAACGTGCTGGTAATGGCGGTGAAGGGCAAGGTTCAATTACCGCCTTTTTTACGGTGTTGAGTGAAGGCGATGATATGCAAGACCCTATTGCTGATGCAGCGCGAGCTATTTTAGATGGCCACATTGTATTATCGCGTGATTTAGCCGACAGCGGGCACTATCCCGCTATAGATATAGAAAAATCGATTTCGCGTGTTATGCCTCAAGTCGTTTCTGAACCACACATGCAACAAGCCCGTGTACTTAAGCAAGTTTATTCAATGTATCAACAAAACAAAGATATGATTACTTTAGGTGCTTATCAAAAAGGGACCGATCAAATGCTCGACCAAGCCATAAATATGATGCCAAGAGTAAATGCATTTTTACAACAAGGTATGCGAGATGTCATTAGTTACGATGATGGTCTGCAAGGTCTTGCTCAGTTACTAGGACAAGCATAATGGCTAAAAATAAACTCGATTTATTGCTCAAAATTGAAAATGACAAAGAAGAAAGTTTGCGCATGAGTTACTTACAAGCTAATCAAAACTTGCAATCGAATCAACAAAAGCTACAAGGTTTAAACAATTTTAGACTGGAATACTCTCAGCAGTTACACCTAAAAGGTAAGTCGGGTTTATCTAGTGCAGGGTTTGGTCAGTACCATGCTTTTATAGCTAAAATTGAAGAGGCAATTCGCCAACAAGCAAGTACCGTAAATACCGCTAAGCAAGTTGTTACTCAACGTAAAATTCTATGGCTTAAGCAGCAAATTAAAGCTAAAGCAGTTGCCAAATTAATCGAAAATCAAAAACTCAAAGCAAATGCGTTAATGGCAAAAAATGAGCAAAAAATGTTAGATGAATTTTCGGCTAATCAGTTTTTTCAACGTCGTAAAGCTTTGTAATTCAGGCACGTTAATTGCTTTGTTACTTAGTGGAATTCAACTTTTGGCGGTATGCGGTGGCATATTGCCGTAATGGTATTAGGTGATTTATGGCGATGAATAACATTTCGTTTTTAGTTTCTTCTGAAAAAGATTCACTGTTAGCTTTTAAAGACAATAGCTTAGCTAATGGCGAAGGAAATTTAGGCGAGGAATTTTTAAGCCAGCTAAACGAAGCGCATAACTCTATGGGGCCTTTGCTTAAAGGCAATATAAATCCCGATGCCGAAAATTCGATTGCTATTCCAAAGCATAAACAGCCAGAAAAAAATGAAAATCTGAGCGTAAAGCTAGATGAAATAGCAACGGGCGAAGTTACTTTTGTGTCTGTTGAGATGCTTGATCAAATTAATTCAGCACAAGCAATGAGCACCTCGGTCAATAAGCCGTTCGATACAACTAACAGTTTAGAATCAGAAAATGCAGAGCTAGAAGCTACACAGGTAGAGAATACCGAAATAGAAAACACAGAAATAGAAAATACAGAATTAAAAAGCACACCAGGAATTGCATCTGCTAATACAAGCAGTGAAGTATCGACTGAAGTATCGACTGAAGAAGCGAGTGTAGTGCAAAATCCGATTGCCACTAGTGTAGACTCTAAAGCGGCTAAATTAACTGATTCAAAAAGCGATAACTTAAGCTCACTACCTTTAAATTCGTTACCATTAAATGAAGGCAAAAATCATAAAAGTGGTGTTGCCGAAGGTATTGAACAGCCATTAAATCCTATAAATAAAAAGCCTGATGACAGTATTGGCCCTATAGTTAATGATGCTAAATTAGTTTCAATGGATTTAAAGGAGCAATTAGCTCAAGGCAAACCCGTTGATAAAAGCTCAAAAAATATAGTGTTGCCAATACCAGTGCCTACGCCAGCAACTCCACAAACATCTGAAAGTGAAAAAAGTGCTGCAATAGATACTTTAATGACTAAGGATACGAGCTTAATTAAAGCTAATAACGTCATTGCTAGTTTAACGCCTGAGCAGCGCTCGCAACTTAATGCGCAAATTAAGACATTAGACAATACCGACTCGACTAATAGCTCGACTACTAATCGCACTGCCAACCTTAAACAAATGCTTGCGCAATTTATTACTGATAATGAAGAAGCACAGGGTAGCGTAGCTAAACAGTCTTTTAGTTCTGAGATTGATACGCTTAATATCACTGAAAAACAAAGCTTGTTAACACAATTAAACGCTTATATTAAAGCTGAACAGCCAAAAGGCGAGCAGCTGTCAGTGCTTAAGCAAACAGTTAATGAGTTAAAGGCTTCAATTGAAATAGGTTTGGCCGATACAGCAAAATCAGATTCAAAAATGTTTGTAGCGCCAGTTACTCAGAGCGCTGTAAATGACTCGCAAAAAGTCAGCTCAAAAATATCGACAAGTGAAAATGTTGAACCAAGTAAGGCTGCCACAGCTTCTATAAAGGATGAAAACGCCACAAAGTCATCTGAGTTGATGCAAAAAGATGGCCTTAAAAAAATAACTGCAGAACAAACACCTGCACGCGTAGCACAAGTATTTACGCAAATTACAGCTGCTTTAAATACTCAGCAAATGAGCACATTAAGCCAATACGACTCACTAAGTTACGAGCAGAGCTTACTTGATACCCAAATACAAACTCAACAATTACAAAGCACGTCACAGGTTAAGCAAGTAAGTATTGATCCTGGCGTAATGCAGGCAATTAATATTGTTAAAAGTGATGCAGCTAAATTATTGCAAGAGCGCGTCAGCTCAATGCTGAGCATTAATAATAAAGAAGCAGAAATTCGACTCGATCCTCCCGAAATGGGCAGTATGCAAATACGTATTCGTAGCGATGCAGAACAAGCACATATAAACTTTGTAGTACAAAACCAGCAAGCCAAAGAAGCACTTGAACAATCAATGCCGCGCTTACGTGAAATGTTAGCGCAACAGGGATTAGAGCTTGGTGAAAGCACTATTTCTTATGGGCAATCTGATGGTGAAACTGCTGAGCACAGTGAAGCTGGAACTCAAGGTAATTTGGCTAATAATAAGTCAGTTAATGATGAAAACGACGAGCAAGCAAATAACACTGCACAAAGTTCTCGACAACAAACTTCATCATCAATAGATTACTATGCCTAAGTACTGCTATTATAATAGTTAAAACAAGCAAGTACCTTTGCAATTAAAGGAATCATGATGGCTGAAGAAGCAAGTTTAGAAATTGAAGAAACCGGTAAAAGTAAAAAGAAACTAATAATAATTATAGTGGCTGTACTACTTATAATAGGTGGTGCTGCAGGTTACTTTTTTATGTTGGGCTCGGATGCGTCAGTCGAAACCTTAGGTGAAGAAGCGGGAATCTCTGTAGATCTGTCAACTGGATTTGGTGATTCAGCTGAAATAGGCAGTGCTTTATATGTTTCTATGCCACGCCCATTTGTATTTAACGTACCTGGCTCAAGTCGCGACAGAATTGTGCAAATTAAAGTACAGTTACTAGTACGTGGTGAAGTAAATGAAGAAACAGCTAAAAAACACATTCCATTAATAGAAGGTACTCTATTAAGTGTGTTTTCTACTACAACAGCCGATGAGTTAAGTACGAGTACGGGTAAAGAAACACTTCGTTTTTCTGCACTTGAAAAAGTCCAGGAAGCTTTAATTGATGTTGAAGGCAGCAAAGTTATTGAGCGGGTATTGTTTACCGGCTTTGTGATGCAATAAGGGGTTAGCGTGAGCGATTTATTATCCCAAGACGAAATTGATGCGCTATTACATGGCGTTGATGACGTTGAAGAGGAAGATATACACGACGGTGAAGATGGCGGAGGAAGTACGCTTCAGTACGATTTTTCTTCGCAAGATCGGATCGTGCGTGGTCGTATGCCGACACTGGAAATTGTTAATGAACGCTTTGCTCGTCATATGCGAATTAGCCTATTTAACATGATGCGCCGCACCGCAGAGGTGTCTATTAACGGCGTGCAAATGATTAAATTTGGTGAGTATATCCATACTCTATTTGTTCCAACCAGCTTAAATATGGTGCGTTTTAGACCGCTTAAAGGTACCGGCCTTATTACCATGGAAGCACGACTTGTGTTTATTTTGGTAGATAACTTTTTTGGTGGTGACGGGCGTTATCATGCAAAAATTGAAGGTCGAGAATTTACGCCTACAGAACGTCGTATTGTGCAAATGCTCCTTAAAATAATCTTTGAAGATTATAAAGAAGCATGGGCTCCGGTTATGGATGTATCGTTTGAATATCTCGATTCAGAAGTAAACCCCGCTATGGCGAATATTGTAAGTCCAACAGAGGTTGTGGTTATTAGCTCTTTTCATATTGAGCTTGATGGCGGTGGTGGCGATTTTCATATTGCACTTCCGTATTCGATGCTTGAGCCAATCCGAGAGCTTTTAGATGCGGGTGTTCAGTCTGATACTGAAGATACTGATTTACGTTGGAGCAAAGCACTTCGCGATGAAATAATGGATGTTGAGGTTGATATGTCGACTCAGTTACTTGAAGTTGATTTGACCTTAAAGCAAATTATGGAATTAAAAGCAGGTGATATTATTCCGGTTGAAATGCCTGAGCATATAACCGTGTTTGTTGAAGAACTACCTACATTTAGAGCCAAGATGGGCCGCTCTCGCGATAATGTTGCGCTTCAAATTAGTGAAAAAATTAAACGACCTGATTCAGTTAAATCTGAGCTGCATGTATTTACCAAAGGCGGCAAGAAAATTGACTCAGATGCAGAATTAGCAGAACTAGAAGATGATTTACACCTCTCTGACGGTGTAGACTTAGACTGGTAATTGATTAAAAGGTTAAAAGTATGAGCGATGATCAAGATACAATGGACGAATGGGCAGCAGCATTAGCAGAAGCCGAAGGTCCAGATGATAGTAGCGAAGCACATGTTGCAGAGCTTGATGAGTTAAGTGATTCAAAACACGAAATGAGTGGCGATGAAAAACGAAAACTCGACACTATTTTAGATATCCCCGTTACTATTTCAATGGAAGTAGGGCGCTCTAAAATTAATATTCGTAACTTACTGCAACTCAACCAAGGCTCTGTTGTTGAGCTTGACCGTGTTGCGGGCGAGCCGCTAGACGTACTAGTTAATGGTACTTTGATAGCTCATGGCGAAGTAGTTGTAGTAAACGACAAGTTTGGTATTCGCTTAACTGACGTGATCAGCCAAGTAGAGCGGATCAAAAAACTACGATGAGCTTATTAGTTGCTTTAACTAGTTCCGTTTTTTCAAAAGCAGATGTGGCAACACCAACTGGAGATATACTCTCTATGGTGCTGTCGCTTGTAATGGTGCTAGTACTAATTATTGTGCTGGCATTTTTTGTTAAAAAGCTTAATCCAAATTTAGCAAACAGCGATGAATTTAAAGTAGTCAGAAGCCTGCCTTTGGGTTCTCGTGAGCGTTTAATGGTTGTTGAGATAGATAATGCTCAGCATTTGCTTGGTGTAACTCCTCATAGTATTAATTATTTACACAAGTTAGAAACCCCATTAAGTGAAAAAGAACTGCCTGAACTCGCTAAACGATTTGGTAAACTTTTAAACCCACAATCAAACCAAAATAAAAAGAATTAAACCTATGACAAAGTGGCTGCTTATTATTTTTGCCATGGTGTTTGTACCAAGTGTAAGCGCAGAGGGAATTGATGCGCTTACTATTACAACAAACGCTGATGGCACACAAGATTACTCAGTAACGTTACAAGTTTTAGCAATTATGACGGCGCTGAGTTTTATACCGGCTGCCATAATTATGATGACCTCATTTACACGAATTATTGTTGTACTCGCTATTTTGCGCCAAGCAATTGGTTTACAGCAAACACCGTCAAACCAAGTGTTATTAGGCATGTCACTTTTTTTAAGTATTTTTATAATGGCGCCTATTTATCAGCAGGTAAACGAGCGAGCTATAGAGCCTTACTTAAATGAGCAGGTTACATCAGTAGAGGCTTTAGAGCTTGCTAAAGAGCCAATGAAAGCATTTATGCTTTCTCAAGTGCGTCTCAAAGACTTAGAAACGTTTGCTAAAATTGCCGGTTACGATCAGCTAAATTCGCCACAAGATACGCCATTAATAGTGTTAATACCGGCCTTTGTAACCAGCGAACTGCAAACGGCATTTATAATTGGGTTTATGTTTTTTATCCCATTTTTAATTGTTGATTTAGTGGTCGCTTCGGTATTAATGGCGATGGGTATGATGATGCTTTCCCCCATGATAGTGTCCTTACCGTTTAAAATTATGCTGTTTGTACTTGTTGATGGTTGGAGCTTAGTGATGGGGACTCTAGCTAAAAGCTTTGGTTTAGGGACTTAGTATGCAAAGCATTAACATGACCCAACGATAGGAGTACAACATGGAACCGGAAATTTTTGTTGATATTCTAAGTGACGCGCTGTTTTTAGTTATTAAATTGGTGTCTGCAATTGTAGTCCCAGGCCTAATTATTGGTTTAGTGGTTGCTGTATTTCAGGCGGCAACATCAATCAATGAACAAACGTTGAGCTTTTTACCTCGTTTATTAATTACCATTAGTGCGCTAATTGTAGGTGGGCACTGGCTTACTCAAGAACTGATGGATTTTTTTACTCGCCTAGTATTACTTATTCCTGAAATTGCAGGTTAAACGTGGAATACCCCTTTTCAGTTGTTATTCAATGGTTGAGCGATTTTTTGCTGCCCCTGGTACGCATTAGCTCAATGATTATGATTATGGCTGGTTTAGGTGCTAAAAATGTCCCTACGCGCATAAAAATGGGGTTATCAGTTGTTGTAACTTTTCTTGTCGTTCCTGTTCTGCCGCCCGCTACATTCACTAATTTATTTTCGTTTGAGATGATTTTAGTCGTTATTCAACAAATGCTGATTGGTGTTGCTATTGGTTTTGCATCTATACTCTTATTAAATACTTTTGTGTTAGCAGGGCAAATACTTGCGATGCAAACCGGTTTAGGTTTTGCTTCGGTTATTGACCCCTCTAATGGCGCAAGCGTCCCAGCGGTTGGCCAGTTTTTCCTTATTTTGGCCACCTTGCTATTTTTTGCTTTTAACGGTCATTTAATGATGATTCAAATGGTGGTGCATAGCTTTCAAGTGCTACCCATTGATGGCACATGGTGGTCTGTAGATCATTACTGGGACATAGTGACTTGGGGCGGCTGGATGTTTACTACAGCACTGGTACTCTCACTTGCACCGCTTACCGCAATGCTCGTTATTAATATGTCGTTTGGGATTATGACGCGTGCAGCGCCGCAATTAAATATTTTCTCTATTGGTTTTCCGTTTACCTTAGTAGCGGGACTTATTATTATTTGGGCGACACTAGGTAACTTTGTTACTCAGTTTGAGTTTCAATGGTTAAAAATGGTTGAGCTAATGTGTACTTTAGTTGGTTGCTCACCTTAGGAGAAAGTCATGTCTGAAGACTCAGGACAAGAAAAAACAGAAGAACCGACATCCAAAAAGCTTGAAGAATCTAAAAAGAAAGGCCAAATAGCACGCTCAAAAGAGTTAGGTACCATGTTTGTACTTATTTTTTCGGCTATATCGCTTTTGATGTATGGTCCTGAAATTGGTAAAGGTTTATACAATGTAATGGGCCGAACCCTTAGCTTAAACCGCAACGAAGCCTTTGATACCACTAAAATGTTTGCCGTGTGGGGAGAGGTTGCAGACGCGTTGATGTTTCCTATGGCTATGTTTGTGTTAATTATCGTTTTGGCTGCATTTATTGGTAATACGTTACTCGGTGGTTTTAACTTTAGCTGGGAAGCTGCTGCACCTAAAGCAAGTAAAATGTCGCCAATGAAAGGCTTTAAGCGGATGTTTGGCCCACAAGCGGCTATTGAGCTTGTAAAGTCACTTTTAAAATTTGGTTTAGTAGCAAGTTTTGCAGTGTTTTTAATTAATACTTATTTTGATGAAATACTGCATTTAAGTTTAGAAAGTGCGCCGGGTAATATTATTCATGCCTTAGAGATTTTAGGGTGGATGTTTTTAGGCCTTTCGTGCACTTTAATTGTTATTGCCGCCATTGATGCACCATTTCAAAGTTACAACCATAACAAACAACTTAAAATGACAATGCAAGAAATTAAAGATGAGTATAAAAACTCTGAAGGTGACCCACAAATAAAAGCGCGCATTAGGCAAACACAAAGGCAAATGTCGCAAAACCGCATGATGCAAGATGTTCCTGACGCTGATGTTATTGTTACCAACCCAACTCACTACTCTGTAGCATTAAAATACGACACGGAGCGCGCAGGTGCTCCTATAGTGCTTGCTAAAGGCATTGATGAAATGGCGATGCAAATTCGAAAAGTAGCAATAGGGAATGAAGTACCTATATTAGAATCCCCCATGTTGACCCGAGCGCTTTATCATACGGCTGAAGTAGGGGAGCAAATACCCGATCAGCTATTTACCGCAGTAGCGCAAGTTTTAGCGTATGTATTTCAGCTTAAGCGCTTTAATAAAGGGCGCGGTAAACGTCCAACTAAGCTCAATAAAAAGCTGCCAATCCCCGATGCCTACAAGTATTAAACCGTTAACTGAGTAACTTGGAATAGTTATTGCAAATTCTACGTAGTGTCAATTTTTTGAAATTGTAGAATTATGAGTTTTAAAGCGGTATTACAACAACTTAACAGAGATAAAAAAGACTATGCCAAAGGGGTAGGTACACCTTTGCTTGTGCTTGCTGCCTTGGGAATGGTGATTTTACCACTACCGCCATTTTTACTCGATATCCTTTTCTCGTTTAATATTGCTCTAGCATTAGTGGTTTTACTTGTAACTGTTTACACGATGAAGCCAGTTGAATTTGGTATTTTTCCCTCTGTATTACTAATCGCTACAATTATGCGCTTAGCACTTAACGTTGCCAGTACTCGAGTTGTATTACTTGAAGGCCATAATGGTGGTGACTCTGCCGGTAAAGTAATTGAAGCGTTTGGCTCAGTTGTTATTGGTGGTAACTACGCTGTTGGTTTGGTTGTATTTTTAATCCTGATCATTATTAACTTTGTAGTAATTACTAAAGGTGCTGGTCGTATTTCTGAGGTATCTGCGCGTTTCACCCTTGATGCAATGCCGGGTAAACAAATGGCCATTGACGCTGATTTGAACGCAGGCTTTATCAGCGCAGAACAAGCGCGTGACCGCCGCGAGGAAGTAACTCGCGAAGCTGATTTTTACGGCTCAATGGATGGTGCGAGTAAATTTGTAAAAGGTGATGCGATTGCAGGTATTGTTATACTAATCATCAATATTGTTGGTGGTTTATTTGTCGGTATGATCCAGCACAATTTGAGTTTTGGCAATGCAATGGAAGTATATACATTACTTACCATTGGCGATGGCTTAGTTGCTCAACTCCCTTCTTTACTGCTTTCAATTGGTACCGCGATTGTTGTAACACGCCAAAATGAGTCGCTCAATATGGGGGACCAATTTAAGAAACAACTAGGCAACGAAAAGTCACTCTTTATTGCATCTGGTATTTTGATCATCATGGGCTTAGTGCCTGGTATGCCGCATATTGCTTTTTTAAGTTTAGGTGCGTTACTCGGTTACTTAGCTTACTACACACAGCAAAGTAAATTAAAAGCTGCTGCGACAGAAGCTGAAGAGGCCGCTAATGGCGGAAGCGTTGCAACGGGTGTTGCTAATAAACAAGAACAAAAAGAACTAGGCTGGGATGACGTTCAGCAGGTTGATGTAATTGGCTTAGAAGTCGGTTATAGATTAATTCCGTTAGTGGACCAATCACAAGGTGGTGAGCTACTTAATCGTATTAAGGGGGTGCGTAAAAAGCTTTCTCAAGAGCTTGGTTTTTTAGTGCCGCCGGTACATATACGCGACAACTTAGAGCTTGACCCTAACGCTTACAGAATAACACTAATGGGGGTTTCAACCGGTGAAAGCGAGCTTAAGCATGGCGACGAACTAGCGATTAACCCAGGACAAGTATTTGGTCCAATTAAAGGGGTTGAAACAAAAGATCCTGCGTTTGGCCTTGATGCAGTATGGATAAAACCAGATCAAAAAGATGAAGCACAATCACTAGGTTATACCGTTGTAGATTCAGCCACGGTAGTTGCCACTCATATTAGCCAGTTATTAACTAACAGTGCAGCGTTATTACTAGGGCATGAAGAAGTTCAAAACCTACTTGATATGCTTGCTAAAAGCCATCCTCGCTTAGTGGAAGGACTAGTACCTGATGTATTGCCATTAACTGTTATTGTAAAAGTACTACAAAATTTATTAAATGAAGGCGTGGCTATTCGCGATATGCGCTCAATTGTTCAAACCCTTGTTGAGTATGGCCCACGTAGTCAAGACCCTGATGTATTAACGGCTGCAGTGCGTATTTCACTGCGTAGATTAATTGTTCAAGATGCGGTGGGAATGTCATCAGAAATCCCTGTCATAACCTTGGCGCCTGAGTTGGAACAGATGTTGCATCAGTCATTACAAAATGCAGGCGATGAAGGTGCCGGTATTGAGCCAGGACTTGCAGAGCGACTTCAAGTGTCATTGACACAAGCGCATCAAAATCAAGAAATGGCCGGCGAACCTTCTATATTGCTAACGTCAGGAATGTTACGCACTGTGTTATCTCGTTTTGTTAAGTACACCATTCCAGGATTGAGAGTGATGTCTTATCAAGAGGTACCAGACGAAAGACAGATCAAAATTGTAAGCTCGGTAGGCCAACAATAAGATTTTAACAGGGGTTGAATCATGAAAATTAAACGTTTTTTTGCTAAAGATATGCGCACAGCACTTAAAGAAGTTAAAGATGAGTTAGGTGTTGATGCGGTTATTATGTCAAATAAGAAGCTGGCTAACGGTGTAGAAATTGTAGCGGCAGTTGATTATGACAAAGCAGCCCCTAAAGTAGCAGCGCAACCACAACGTAATGCTGAGCCTCGTGCTCAAGCGCCACAGCAAAGCATGCATAACTTTGTAAGACCAGAGCCACAGCGTGCTAAGCCTGAGCCACAAGCAAAGGTTGCTGACAGCTTACAAGCATTACTAGAGCGACAATCACCGCGTCCTCGCTCCCCTGAACTTGCTTCTATGTTTTCACAATCGGGTATTGATACTACTGATAACTATCAAGAACCTAATATGGGGCAGCGTACTAAAAATATGTTTGCTCCTGAAGCTTCTGCGCCAGTTCGTCCACAAACTC
This sequence comes from Pseudoalteromonas sp. Z9A6, assembly GCF_011378805.1. Classification (NCBI taxonomy): domain Bacteria; kingdom Pseudomonadati; phylum Pseudomonadota; class Gammaproteobacteria; order Alteromonadales; family Pseudoalteromonadaceae; genus Pseudoalteromonas; species Pseudoalteromonas sp. Z9A6. Next base: position 78,878 of record NZ_WTKZ01000003.1, on the reverse strand, counting down.
AAGCGGATAGCTTAGGTTTTGATGATTTAGACCGCGACTTTGATGATTTAGATAGCCCAGTAACCACTCGCCAACAAGCACCTAATAATGAAAGCGAAGAAATGACAACAATGCGTGAAGAAATGAACGCAATTCGTCAATTACTTGAGCACCAAGTATCAGGCTTGATGCAGCAAGATATGGCGCGTCGCGATCCAACACGCGCTTGTATGGTTGACCGTTTAGTCGGTATGGGTATCGATAAAGAAGTAGCACAGCAAATGGCATGTTTTGTACCTGATGATGTGTCTCGTCAACAAGGCTGGAAAGCATTGCTAACAATGGTTGAAGATCAAATGCAAACAACCAATAACGAAATACTTCGCCAAGGTGGTGTATATGCGTTAGTGGGTCCAACAGGTGTGGGCAAAACCACGACAGTTGCTAAGCTTGCAGCTCTAGGTGCACAAAAGTATGGCGCCGATAAAGTTGCCTTAATAACCACTGATACGTACAGAATTGGTGCTTATGAGCAGCTTGCAACTTACGGTCGTATTATTGGTTGTGGTGTAAAACAAGTTAAAGATGCTAATGAGTTAGCTGAAGTTTTATATCATTTACGAAATAAACGTCTAGTGTTAATTGATACGGCAGGTATGAGCCAGCGAGATTTACGCTTAACTGAGCAGTTAAATACGTTAATGCGCAACCAGCGTGTGGATATTCGAAACTACCTAGTACTCAGTGCCACAGCGCAAATTAATGTACTACAAGAAACTGTACGCCACTTTAAAAAAGTACAGTTAAGTGGTTGTATTTTTACCAAGTTGGATGAATCATTAAGTTTGGGTGAGATTATTAGTATTGCGATTCAAAATCGCCTTCCAATAGGGTATCTTACTAATGGACAACGAGTACCAGAAGATATTCGTGTTGCAAATGCTGAAAAACTAGTGAAAAAGGCTGAGCAATTATATTTAAAAAGAACAAAAGCACAACATTCAAGGCATCAAGCAGTGGCGCCAAGTACAGTAGGGATGTATGATTAACACAGTATTAGATCAAGCAAGCGGCCTGCGCAAAATGAGTCAAAACAATAACAACGGCGTTAAAGTTATCGCTGTAACCGGTGGTAAAGGTGGGGTGGGGAAAACAAATGTTTCTCTAAATACTGCTATAGCACTAGGGCAGCAAGGTAATAGAGTACTAGTACTGGATGCTGACTTAGGTTTGGCAAATTGTGATGTGATGCTTGGTTTACGTGTAGAGCGTAATTTGTCACACGTTTTGTCTGGTGAATGTGAGCTTGACGAAATTTTAGTTGAAGGTCCTGCTGGTATTAAAATTGTACCCGCTACATCGGGTTCGCAAAGTATGGTTGAGTTATCACCATCGGAGCATGCTGGACTAATTCGTGCGTTTAGCGAATTGAATACCGAATTCGATATTTTAATTGTAGATACAGCCGCTGGTATTTCAGACATGGTGCTAAGCTTCTCACGAGCAGCACAAGATGTAATGGTTGTAGTGTGCGATGAACCAACATCAATAACCGATGCTTACGCACTTATTAAAGTATTAAGCCGCGAGCATGGTGTTTATAAGTTCAAAATTGTTGCAAATATGGTCCGCAGTATGCGTGAAGGTACTGAATTGTTTGCAAAACTATCTAAAGTTACCGATCGCTTTTTAGATGTGTCAATGGAGCTAGTAGCAACGGTTCCTTATGACGAAAATATGCGCAAAGCAACGCGTCGTCAAAAAGTAATAGTAGAGCTCTTTCCAAATTCGCCAGCCGCTCTTGCGTTTAAAACGCTGGCAACAAAAGCAGTTAAATGGCCAATACCCAACCAACCATCTGGGCATTTAGAGTTTTTCATTGAGAAACTAGTAAACGGTTAATTATGACAACACTGGTGAATAGAGCTATGGGATATCAATCAACACAAAATTTAAATGTGATTGTTGAGAAGCATGCATCACTTGTTAAAAAAGTGGCATGTCATCTAATTGCTCGATTACCACCTAGCGTTCAACTTGATGATTTAATTCAATCAGGAATGATAGGCTTAATAGAAGCTTCGAAAAACTTTGATGCAACAAAAGGCGCAAGCTTTGAAACTTTTGCAGGTATTCGTATTCGCGGTGCTATGCTTGATGAAATGCGCCGTGGTGATTGGGCTCCTCGTTCAGTTCACCGTAAAAACAGGCAAGTTGCAGAAGCAATTACTGAGCTCGAAAGTAGTCTGAACCGCGAACCAACGGACATAGAAGTTGCTGAAAAACTTGAAATTTCGCTCAATGAGTACCATCATATTTTAAATGATGCGAATACGAGTAAAATATTAGGCATTGAAGACCTTGGTGTAGATGAGGATGTTATTACTCCTGTAGGCCAAGATTTAGCACAAGATAAACCTTTTAATAATGTTAAAAATGATAGGTTTAATGAGTCTTTGCTAAGTGCAATTAAGTCATTACCAGAGCGTGATGCAATGGTGCTTTCTTTGTACTACAACGATGAAATGAATTTAAAAGAAATAGGACATATACTCGATGTAAGTGAATCGCGTGTAAGTCAGATACATGGTCAGGCGATGATTAAGCTTAAAGCTAAAATCAATGACTGGATAAATTAGTAGTAAGTAAACAAAGGTTAATACCTCACTGGGGGATGTTTTGGATAAAAACATGAAAATTCTTGTAGTTGATGATTTTTCAACGATGAGACGCATTATAAAAAACCTGTTACGTGACTTAGGTTTCACTAACGTTCAAGAAGCTGATGATGGGTCTACAGCTTTGCCTATGTTGCAAAATCAAGTGTTTGATTTTGTAGTTACGGATTGGAATATGCCTGGAATGCAGGGTATTGATCTTTTAAGAGCAATACGTGCAGACGAGAAGTTAAAACATATCCCTGTATTAATGGTAACGGCAGAAGCTAAAAAAGAACAAATAATAGCTGCGGCGCAAGCTGGCGTGAATGGTTATATTGTTAAGCCATTTACGGCTGGAACATTAAAAACTAAATTAGAAAAAGTATTTGAACGCTTAGGCTAATGATGGGGGAGAGGCTTATGCCAGCACCAGCTGCGCCTCAAATAACGTTAGAACAAGCTCGTCAGCTCGTTGTTTTTTTAGAAAATGATGAGCAAGACAAAGCAAATCAGTTGATTTTAGAGGCTGCTTCTAAAGAGCAATCTGAATTATTTGCTGAAGTTGGAAAGTTGACTCGTCAACTGCACGAAGCTCTTAAAAGTTTTGAGCTTGATACTCGCTTAACTGATATAACGACAGATGCGATTCCAGATGCTAAAAAGCGGCTTAATTATGTTATAGAAATGACAGAAAATGCGGCTAATAAAACAATGGATGCAGTGGAAGCGAGTCTTCCTATAGCCCAACAGTTAGCGGACGAAATATCTCATATCAAACCGACATGGGATCGTTTAATGAGCCGCGAGATTGAGCTTGGTGAGTTTAAGCAACTTTGCCATAGCATCGATAAGTTTATGAACAACTCTCATCATAAGACTGATGAGCTTCAAAACTTAATGACAAATGTATTAATGGCTCAAGACTATCAAGACTTAACAGGTCAAGTTATTCGCCGTGTTATTGAACTTGTTAGGGAAGTAGAAGAAAGTTTACTGCATCTTTTAACTGCGTTTGCTGAACAAGACGACAGTAACAGCACCGCGAATAAAGTAGAACAACAAAAAATAAAAGAACCAGTTGCCACACAAACTTTAGCAGGTCCTGAAGGCCCTATTATTGATAAAGAATCGCGTAATGATGTTGTATCTGATCAAGATGAAGTTGATGATCTTTTATCAAGTTTGGGCTTCTAAGAGGAGAGTAACTGCATGTTTGAAGTCGATGAAGATATTTTACAAGACTTTCTTGTAGAGGCTGGAGAAATCCTAGAGCTTTTATCTGAACAGTTAGTTGAGCTGGAAAATAATCCAGAAGATACCGAGTTACTAAACGCTATATTTAGAGGTTTTCACACTGTAAAAGGTGGTGCAGGCTTTTTAGCTATGACAGAGCTTGTTGATGCTTGTCACGGTGCTGAAAACGTATTTGATTTACTACGTCAAGGCGTGCGAACAGTCAACTCAGAGTTAATGGATGTTATTTTACAAGCACTAGACACCATTAATGAGATGTTTGCGACTATCCAAAACAGAGACAAGCCTGAACCTGCAGATCCTGAATTACTTCATACTCTTCATATCTTAGGTCTACCTCCAACAGAAGCCGAAGCCAATGAAGCCTCTTCACAAACAGAGGTTGAACAACCTCATAATGAAGTGGTGGATACACCGGTAGCTGATGATGAAGATCCGTTTGCATTTGATGAACTATTTAGCGGAGCGCCTTCGGTTAGCGATGCTGAAATAGATGAAATCACTGAAGACGAATTTGAAAGCTTACTTGATGAGCTACACGGTAAAGGACAAGGTCCTGCAGTTGAAAAACCAGTAGCAAGTAGTAGTAGTGATTTTAATGGTGATATTACTGATGATGAATTTGACAGCTTATTAGATGAGTTACATGGTGTTGGCAGTTTTGGTGAAGTTACTAGCAAACCTGAACAAAATGATGCCAATAAAACACCTGTAGAACCAGCTACACCAGCGGCAAATACAGTTAATTCATCAGATGATGAAATTAGTGATGACGAATTTGAAGCGCTTCTTGATGAACTTCATGGTAAAGGTACTGCTCCTAAATCGATAGAAAGTGCGCCAGCTGCAAAACAACCTGAACCTGTTTCACCGCCAGCTAAACAAGTGAGTGAACCAGTAAAAAAAGCTGCGCCAGCTAAAGCTCCTACTCCAAAACCAGTTGAAAAAGCGCCAGAGAAGCCAGCAGCTAAAGCACCACCAGCAGCAGCTCCAAAAAAATCAGCGCCACCAGCTGCAGAAACCACCGTTCGCGTAGATACAAAACGACTCGATCAAATTATGAATATGGTTGGTGAGTTAGTTCTTGTACGAAATCGTTTGGTTAGTTTAGCGACTAACTCAGACAGTGAAGCGATGGGTAAAGCAATCTCTAACTTAGATGTAGTGACTGCGGATATTCAAGGTGCGGTTATGCAAACGCGAATGCAACCAATTAAGAAAGTATTTGGTCGCTTCCCTCGCGTTGTACGCGACTTAGCACGTAGCTTAAATAAAGATATTGATTTAAAGCTTATTGGTGAAGAAACCGATCTAGATAAAAACTTAGTTGAAGCACTTGCAGATCCACTTGTGCATTTAGTTAGAAACTCAGTTGACCATGGTATTGAAATGCCCGCTGTCCGTGAAGCTGCAGGTAAGTCTAGAACAGGTAATGTTACTTTATCAGCGTCTCAAGAGGGCGACCATATTTTGCTAACCATCAAAGATGATGGTGCAGGTATGGATGCTGAAAAACTGAAAAAAATTGCAATTAGTAAAGGCGTACTCGATCATGACCAAGCGAGTCGACTTTCTGACACCGAAGCATATAACCTGATTTTTGCACCTGGCTTTTCTACAAAAGAAGAAATATCTGATATTTCAGGCCGTGGTGTAGGAATGGACGTAGTTAAAACTAAGATCACGCAACTTAATGGCTCAGTAAGCATTCAGTCTGAACTTGGTGTCGGTACTATTTTAGAAATAAAAGTACCACTTACCTTGGCTATATTACCGACATTAATGGTCATTGTTGGCGCACAAACATTTGCGTTACCACTGGCTGGTGTTAGTGAGATATTCAATTTGGATTTAACGAAGACGAATGTAGTTGATGGGCAATTAACAATTATTGTGCGTAAAAAGGCGATACCGTTATTTTACCTTGAGCATTGGTTAGTAAAAGGCTCAGATCGTTCTCAGCGAAAATCTAAAGGTCACGTCGTTATTGTACAAATTGGTACGCAACAAATAGGCTTTGTTGTTGACTCATTGATTGGCCAAGAAGAAGTAGTGATTAAGCCGCTCGATGCGTTACTTCAAGGAACGCCAGGTATGGCAGGGGCTACAATAACTTCGGATGGTGGCATTGCACTGATTTTAGACGTTCCAAACATGTTAAAACATTACGCAGGCTAATAATAAAGTAGGTATATATTTAATATATACCTACGCATAAATTTAATAAGAGAGCTAAATGGCCGTTAAAGTTTTAGTTGTTGATGATTCAAGCTTTTTTCGCCGTAGAGTAAGCGAAATCCTTGAGCAAGATAGCGATATACAAGTTATAGGCTTTGCTGTTAATGGCAGAGAGGCTGTTGAGAAAGCAGCTCAATTGCGTCCTGACATGATCACCATGGATGTCGAAATGCCTGTGCTTGATGGTATTAGCGCAGTTAAAGAGATAATGGCGAGTAACCCAACTCCTATCTTAATGTTTTCATCACTTACACGTGATGGTGCAACAGCAACGTTTGATGCGTTAGATGCTGGCGCAATGGATTTTTTACCGAAAAAATTTGAAGATATTGCGCGCAATAATGAAGATGCAATTAAGCTTTTGCAAAGTAAAGTAAAAGATATAGGGCGAAGACGTTTACCGCGAACATTTAGAGCGGCAACACCAGTTAAACCAGCCATTTCAACTAAACCAACAAGTTCACTTTCGCAAAGAGCAAGCACATCAACAACTCAAACCAAGCAGCCTGGTAGAAGCTTTCAAAGAGCTGCGCCTGCTGCATCGACAAGTTCAAATGTTACCTCAATGCGAGCAAGTGGAAAACAATATCAACTTTTAGCTATTGGTACTTCTACAGGTGGTCCTGTTGCTTTGCAAACTATATTGACTCAATTGCCTGCTAATTTTCCTCACCCTATTTTACTTATACAGCACATGCCAGCTGCATTTACACCCGCGTTTGCAGCGCGCTTAAACGGTTTGTGCCAAATAAAAGTGAAAGAAGCACAACAAGGCGATCGTTTACAACCAGGAACTGCTTATTTAGCGCCTGGCGGACAGCAGATGATGGTAGAGGGGCGTGGAGCAAATAGAACGCTGCGCGTATTTGAAGATCATAGCGAGAGAATAAGTTATAAACCAAGCGTAGATGTAACGTTTGCTAGTGCAGCTAAAACGTATCAAGGCGATGTACTTGCTATTGTTTTAACAGGTATGGGCGCTGATGGTCGTGATGGTGCAAGAATGTTAAAACAAACGGGGGCAACTATTTGGGCACAGGATGAGAAAAGCTGTGTCGTTTATGGAATGCCCCAAGCCATTGCTAATGCGGGGCTTTCAAGTGAAAGCTTAGCATTGAGCGATGTTGCAGCGCGTATAATGAGAGAGGTAGGTTGTGGATAAACTCTCAATATTTGGACTATTGGTAGCACTTAGTGCAATAGGTCTAGGTTATTCTTTAGAAGGCGGTGTTGTTTCAGCTTTATTTAATGGCCCTGCGCTTATTATTGTACTAGGTGGCACGCTTGGCGCTGTTATGTTGCAAACCTCTGCTAGCACATTCAAAAAGATGCTAAATATGAGCTCGTGGGTTTTTGTTGCACCACAATACGATATTGAAGACGCAATAGAGCAAGTTAAACGATGGTCTCATAAAGCACGTCAAGAAGGTTACTTAGCGCTTGAGAATGAAGCCTTAGCTCACCCAGATGCGTATGCAGCAAAAGGTTTAAGCTTACTTGTCGATGGCTGCTCAGAGCAAAAACTACGTGACACGCTTGAAATTGATTTACTGCTAGAGCGTGATCGTTTGCTTGAAGCCGCGCGTGTTTATGAAGCAATGGGGGGTTACAGCCCTACCATTGGTATTTTAGGTGCGGTGCTTGGCTTAATACAGGCAATGTCGTTTATTACCGATCCACAAATGCTTGGCGCCGGCGTTGCAACGGCATTTATTGCGACCATTTATGGTGTTGGTTTAGCTAATTTATTGTTTTTACCTATGGCAAATAAGTTAAAACAGCGTGTAGAGCAAAAAATGCTTTACCATGAAATGCTTGCTGAAGGCGTTATTGCAATAAGCATAGGTGAAAGCCCAGTAAATATAGAATTAAAGCTTGAAGCCTATCGTGTAGAGCGCCCTAATTTAGTGGACGAATAACATGTTACGCCGACGACTTCGTCACTCTGCTGCTAAAAGTCAACATACCGAACGTTGGCTTGTATCGTATGCCGATTATATGACTATTATGTTTGCTTTTTTTGTGGTTCTGTATGCGATAGCGATTAATAAAGAAGAACAATTCCAAATATTGTCAGATTCCCTTGAACAGGTTTTTGATAAGTCAGCTCGCCAATACTCCCAGCAAGGTGAAGGTGTCAACGGTAATGGAATATTGACAGATAGAGTGACACCTGAACAAGAAGTTCTTTATGGCGAAAGTATATTAAAAGAAGAGCAAGGTCCTGAGCTACTCGACGGCCAAAGTGATACAAGCAACATCCAGCAAAAGTATTTAGGCAAACCTCTTGATAGTTTATTAATTAAATTACAGTCAGCGCTTATTGATGAAATCCGTGATGGAGAAGCCAGTTTAGAGCTGAACCAAGATTGGCTGATTATAGAGCTAAGCTCAGGTATGTTATTTTCAAGTGGTAGTTCAGTTGCACACTCTCGAGCAAAACAGGTCGTCAAGATTGTTAAAGATATTATTGCACCAGTAGATAACTATGTAAGAGTACGAGGTTATACTGATGATGAAAGTATTCGTAATGAAATATTTCGCTCAAATTGGGAACTGTCGGTAGCTAGAGCCACGTCAATTTTAGTAGAGCTGGAAGCATTAGGCATTAATTCAGCTAGAATGGCGATAGAAGGTTATGGCCAATATTCACCTTTTGTAAGTAACGATACAGAACAAGGGCGCGCAGAAAATCGTAAAGTTGTTATCGCACTTTCTAAGTATGGATTACCGCCAAAACAAGAGGTTAAAAGTGACGAGCAAACTGATGAGCCTGCAGTGGTTGAACCTGAAATTGAGCTTCCTTCAGATGACGATACAATAAAAATAATTCGTTTGCCTCATGGTGGTATTCGCATAACAACGCGCAATGAACAGTAATTAGGATGTAATGTGAAAATTTGGACTGTCGCTAATCAAAAAGGGGGGGTTGGTAAAACAACTACCGCAGTGAGTCTTGCCGGTATTTTGGCATTACAAGGCAAGCGTGTATTGCTTATAGATACAGACCCTCATGCGTCACTCACTTATTACTTTGGCATTGACTCCGAGGATTTAGAAGTCAGTGTGTACGATATTTTTGCGCGTGGAACAAGTATGCAAAGTGAAGAGATACTCCAAGCTTTGTGTCCATCAACACTCCAAAACCTGGATATTTTACCTGCAACTATGGCAATAGCTACGCTTGATCGAAGTATGGGTAATAAAACAGGGATGGGGTTAATACTAAAAAAAGCGCTTGCAAAAATTAGCGAACATTACGATTATGCCATTTTAGATTGCCCTCCAGTTTTAGGGGTGTTAATGGTCAATGCGCTTGCAGCAAGTGAGCGAATTTTAGTACCGGTGCAAACGGAGTTTTTAGCACTCAAAGGGCTTGATAGAATGATGCGTACTATGGATTTGATGCAATCCTCTCAAGCAAAAGATTATCAATATACTATAATTCCTACCATGTACGACAAACGTACCAAAGCATCGTTAGAGGCATACAAAACATTGCAAAGTACATATGGTGATAAAGTCTGGCCAGGTGTGATACCGGTGGATACCAAATTTAGAGATGCAAGCTTTGCACAAAAAGTACCTGTAGAGTATTGTCCTCGCTCACGCGGTGTATACGCATATAAAGCACTGCTAGAATATTTAATTGAACAAGGTTAATGAATGAGTAAGCAATTGTTTGCTAATGAAAAAGTAATGAAACAATACCTCGGGGCTTTGTTATGTGAAGATGAGCCTGTAGATAACCTTGAGCCAGTTGCAAAATTACTTGAGCAAATCCCTGATGATTCACAACACAAGCATATTCATTCAAAACCTAAAGAACAATTAAAAGCAGCAGAGAGCACATTTGATAATGACTTGCTCAATGTTGAAATTGAGCCAATAGCTGAGCCAGCGTTTGAAACCGAAAAAGTTAATGAAGTGGTTGACGAGGAAGTAATAGCACCTGCAATTACTACTATAGAAAAGCCAGAGCTGGAGATTGTAACTACTAGCCAATCAGACTATTTTGATGGTGAATTTCAGGCACTATTTTTTGAAGTTGCTGGCTTGACCTTGGCTGTGCCATTAAAAGCACTAGGTGGAATACATCAATTAGGTGAAGTAAATCATTTGTTTGGTAAGCCAAAATGGTTTAAAGGCGTTATGCTCAACAGAGAAGAAAAGCTTAATGTTGTTGATACTGCGCGTTGGGTTATGCCAGAAAAATATGATGATAAATTAGAGGCATCTTTAGATTATCAATATTTGATTACATTAGGTGATAGCCAGTGGGGTTTATTAGCTGAGAAGTTGATAAATAACATTACATTGAGTAAAGAAGATGTAAAATGGCGTACAAATAAAAGCAAGCGCCCATGGCTTGCTGGCGTTATAAAAGAAAAAATGTGTGCTTTGATAGACGTAGATAATTTAAATATATTATTAGAGAAAGGCTTAGATAGCCGTCAGTAGTAATGACCATTACGGGGTAATAGCATGAATCAAGATAAATTACTGTCAGCAAATAAAAACGCAGATAATAACGATGAAATTTTACAGTGGGTTACGTTTAAGCTAGAGGAAGAAACCTACGGCGTAAATGTAATGCAAGTACAAGAAATACTTCGTTATACAGAGATAGCTCCTGTACCAGGTGCGCCTTCATATGTGATTGGTATTATTAACTTACGCGGCAACGTTGTTACCGTTATTGATACTCGCGCACGTTTTGGTTTGCTAGCTGCTGATGCAACTGACAACTCTCGCATCTTAATTATTGAAGCAGAAGAGCAAGTTATTGGTATTTTAGCCGACAGCGTATCGGAAGTAGTTTACTTGCGCAGCTCTGAAATCGACAGTGCGCCAAATGTTGGTACTGAAGAAAGCGCTAAGTTTATTCAAGGTGTTTGTAATCGCGATAATGAATTACTGATTTTGGTTGATTTAAATAAGTTACTCAGTGATGACGAATGGGATGAGTTAAGCGATATATAAGCTTTACCAAATAAATTATGGTGTTACTTAGTATAGCTATATCAGCGTTAGCGGTAGGACTTATATCGCTGGCGTTAATTATTGCATTAAAAAATAAACACGCGAATGAAATTAATGCTGTATCGCAGCAGCTTAAAGATAGCTCTGAGCAGACTCATATTTTGCGCAGTGAAATTTCGGAGATTAGAACCGGGCTCTTAAGTATTGGTAAGCGAGTGCTTGAAGTCGAACAACAAAACCAAGATTTAATGCAACAGCAAGCGGCGCAAAAATACGATGACCCTGATGCTAAAATTTACTCTCGTGCTGTAAAAATGGTTGAGTTAGGTGCAGACCTTGATGAAGTAATACGCGAGTGCGAACTACCACGAGCAGAAGCCGAATTACTATTTTCATTACATAAACAAAAAGGTGCTTAGCGCCTTTTTTTATGTGCGGATAAATTGGCTCAAGCCTTAATATTTAACTTACCTTGAAAATTCTGCCAACCTGGCGGAAATTGACCTCTTAATACATACGAAAACGCAATAAGCTCTGCAATAACATAATAAAGCTCTTTAGGAATTTCTTCTCCTAACTCTAAATGCGACAACGTTTTAGCAAGTGCTGCATCTTCGTGGATCATAATTCCTTTTAGTTTAGCCGCAGCTATTATTTCATCAGCTAATTCACCAAACCCCTTAACACTTACAGTGGGTGTGTTACCAGCTTCGTACAAAAGCCCAATGGCCGATTTATTAATCGGTGTTTCACTCATAGCTAAACCTTAATATTAATAATTGCGTGAGATTTATAGAATGCCTGATTGTTGGCATCGCCTCGCCTTAAATTGAGCTCGCCAACTTGTAAGCCATGTTTAGCTAGTTTTGATCTTAAATTATCTAAGTGAGGGTGAGCAATTGCACTTACTTCTTGGCTCGAGGCTAATAGCTGGCAATCGAGTGCTTTATCCATTAACTCTGCAGTAATTTGTAGCTGCCCAAGTTGGGCATAATCAAAGTTTAATCTGACAAACCATACATTTTTATCTTCTAATTTACCGGCGCTTGGCTTTTTATACTGTCCAAGTGTTATTTCTGTTTGGGCTGCTTCTGGAGGTAATCTCATCGGTAATAAAAATTGTGCAAGCGGGTTTGTGTCTGACTGTTGATTTGGTGTTGAGACACTTACTTGGGTAAGTGTGTTTTTAACGTGTACGATTTCGCTGGCCAAAGCTTGTACTTGAGCTTGTTGAAGCTGTTCAAGCATTTTTGCTCCCGTGTTACCCATTTTAAAAGTAGGTATAAGTACTTGTAAGAGAGCATCTAAGCCAGTTTGATTATTAAAACTGATAGGCGTTACGGATTGGCTAATCAGAGGCGCAGCTAAAATACTCACAGCCACCTGCTCAAGCCCTTTAGTGAAACTACTTTGCAGCATATCACCCGCTAGTTGAGTGGGCTGTAAAGTAGCAAGTATCTCACGCTGTATGGTTGCAGGGTTTATGTTATTACTTGAAACCATACGGTTAAATGCTTGATTAATTAAGCGAGTTAAATCAGGGGTGTCTTTTGTTGCCTTATTTGTAATATCAGTAATTTGACTGCTTAAAAGTTGTTTATTGTAAGCCAGCCTATCTGTAGGGGTTGTGGCATCAGGAAGCTTTAATAATGTACTTAATAGTTTTGCTTCTATTGGTTGTAGCATTTGACTACGAGAGGGCGCATTAGATAACGGCTCAGTTAACAAGGTAATGCTTTTAGTGTTCACTGTGCTTGTGTTGTTTTGATTGTTATCGTTTATTGCAAGCTGTGCTGAGGAGGTGGTAAGTCCTTTAGTGACTACTTCATTGGTAGGGTTAAGCAAGGTGTTCGATTTACTGTTTTCACTAGTAATAAGGGATTTTAATTGGCTTGCTTTTAAATTACTTAGCTTAGCGCTCGCCACTTCATTTTGAGTAATGCTATTTGTTATTGGCGTGTAGGTTGTTGCTGTGTTTGAAGGTGATTGCCAAACACTAACACTTCCTTTTATTTGCTGAGTTAATTGTACAAGTGGTGGGAGTCTTGAAAAGTGCTCTGGTAAAGTATTGCTAGTATTACTATTTAACGCAGTACTTACATTTTGGGTAATGTTCACTCTATTTAACGGTGATACTGTTAATTGCATAACTAAGCCCGGCCTTTGTATCGCAGATGATGCAGACGGCGGCATTAACTCAGATTTATTTGCTGCTGCAAAGGGCTTACTTTCAAAATATTTAACTGCATCATTAATTCGCGTTTTTAAATCACTAAAGCTATTTTGTAGCCACGACTTTATTGGGCTATCAGGTGTAAGCAGTGGGCTTGCTTTAATAGTGGACGCAGAAAAATGTATTTCAGAGACACTGCTTTTTTGAGCTAAAAGTAACTCGTTAAACGGTTTAGAAAATGAGTTATTAAGCGTCACTTTTATATTATTAGTATCGGTTTTAATAAGTAATTTATCAGCCTGATTTATTAAATTTACCTTAATGGGCGTGCTAGGTAGCTCACTAACTTGTTGATTAGTAATAGGCGTTGTAAACGAACCTGACTTTTGAGGATGAGTCAAAATAGCTAGTTTAGGTGTTGCTTGAAGTTGCGCACTAGGTAATAAGGCCACGAGTAATTTAGTAAGTTTAGTTTGGCTAAGTGGTTGCGTATGAATTGTATCTGCAAAGCGATTAATAACATTAAGCTGTGCGCCTTTGTTAGTCGTACTAACAACTACTTTTAAAGGCTGCTCAGTTAAAAGTAACTGCGCTACGTCTTTATTTATGGCAATACTGGCGTTAAGTTTATCAATTACTAATTTTGGGGTAGGGGACATAACCACTTGTAAATCCATTGGTTTGCTTTGTACCTCAGTGCCCGTGCTTACATAATTTAATAAACGCTGTAATTGTACTGGTTGATTTAAAGTAAGGGTTGTAGTGTTTGGCGTGATGTTGAGCTGTTTGCCATCGGGACTAAGTTGTATGTTAGCACTGGCTATTTTTTGTAAATTTTGAGGTGCGCTTGTAGTGCCAAGTCTTAATGTTTGCCAATGTTTATCAATAAATACATCAAGCGTAATCGAGTCTTTCGAAAATTGAATGTTTTTAGCCGCAAGCACCTCATTAGGTAATTGCGATAACTCATTGGTTTGAGGGTTTGTCGATTGATTGATAACCAATGAATTAGATAATGTTATTTGCGTTGGCGTATTCATTATTTTAAATCAAGTTTTCTCTATTTTAAGTGAATCGATTTTAAAGCAATATTCGTATTACCCTATCATTATGGTAGACTAACGCCTAATTTTTGGCAGAGAGAATCGTCATCTTGTTACACATTAAGTCCGTCACCTGCATCAAGCAAGATCGTTGTTTGTTTGCGGATCTTAATTTTAGCCTTAATAGCGGTCAAATCATGCAATTAGCGGGTCCTAATGGGGCTGGTAAAACATCGCTATTGCGTATTATCGCAGGCTTTTCTGTGCCTGATGAAGGAACTGTTTTATTTCAAGAACAGCCTATATCTAAGTATTACGAAGAGTATGCCAGAGAACTACTCTTTATAGGCCACAAAACAGGTGTAAATACTCAGCTTAGTGCAGTTGAAAATGTTCGTCACTGGTTACAAATTAATGGCTACATAAACCAGCCTGACTTGTATCCCATTTTAGCGCAACTTGGCCTTGTTGGACTTGAAGATGTACCGGTTAGAATGTTATCTGCTGGACAACAAAGACGTGTAGCTTTGGTTAGGCTTTGGTTAAGTGATGCTAAATTATGGGTACTTGATGAGCCATTTACCGCGCTTGATAAAAGCGGTGTTGCCTTTTTACAGCAGCGATTTACCGAGCACTTACTAAACGGTGGAGCTATTTTGTTAACGACCCACCAAGATTTAACGACCCATTTTAGTAACTTGCAAACGGTTACACTGGAGTATCGTCACTAATGACTCGTCAACATTCTTATTGGTTGCTATTTAGTGCGGTATTTACCAAAGATGTAAAACTTGCGTTTCGCCAGCGCGCTGAAATTGTAAATCCTATTTTGTTCTTCTTAATTGTAATTTCATTATTTCCGTTAGCAATCGGGCCTGAGCCTGGCTTACTAGCGAGAATGGCACCGGGAATTATTTGGGTTGCCGCATTACTTTCTACCATGCTGGGCTTGGATAAACTGTTTAGAGATGATTTTAACGATGGCTCATTGGAGCAGCTAATTGCGTCCTCTTATCCATTATCGTTAACCGTACTTGCTAAAGTAGCCGCTCACTGGGTGGTAACAGGTTTACCGCTTGTATTAATGACGCCGCTGTTTGCATTGTTGTTAAACCTAGAAAGTACGGCGTTAACAGCGACTGTTTTAACATTATTATTAGGCACACCACTATTGAGCTTTATTGGCGCAATAGGCGCAGGGCTTACTGTGGGGCTACAAAAAGGGGGTATTTTGATGAGTTTACTCGTACTGCCTTTGTATATTCCTGTTTTGATTTTTGCAACGTCGGCTATCGATACCAGCACCATGTCGCTGGATTATAGTGGGCAGCTTGCCATCCTTGGTGCAATGTTACTTATTGCTATTATTAGCGCACCAATTGCCATATCGTCAGCTTTAAAAGTGAGTGTAAGTTAATGTGGAAGTGGTTACATCCCTATGCTAAAGCAGAGCGTGCATACCAGTTATGCAATACGTTACTGCCTTATTTTGCCGTAGTTACTGTAGTTAGTATGATTGTTGGATGGGTATGGGGGCTTGGTTTTTCACCTGCCGATTACCAACAAAAAGACAGCTACCGTATCATCTTTATTCATGTTCCTTCTGCCATTTTGTCTATGGGGGCTTACTCATCAATGGCTATTGCAGCTGTTGTTGCACTTGTATGGCAACTACGAAATGCCGAACTTGCCGTTATTGCTATAGCGCCTGTTGGTGCTTGTATTACTGCTATAGCGCTTATTACTGGCGCTGCATGGGGTAAACCTATGTGGGGTGCTTGGTGGGTATGGGATGCGCGTTTAACGTCTGAACTTATTTTATTATTTTTATATCTTGGCGTGCTTTCGCTTTACCATGCATTTGAAGATAAGAAGTCAGCAGGGCGTGCGGCTTCTATTTTAGCGATTGTGGGCGTAATTAATTTACCTATTATTCATTACTCTGTTGAGTGGTGGAATACGCTACACCAAGGCGCAAGCATTACAAAACTAGACACCAAAGCAATAGACCCAAGTATGTTTTGGCCACTTATGGTTAATATTTTAGCTTTTGCTGCTTTTGTAGGAACAGTGACTTTAATTCGTCTTAAAAATGAAATTTTACAACGCGAAAAGCACCGACCGTGGGTGCGTTTGTTGTTAAATAAGGGGTAATTATGCAGTTTGACTCTTTTTCTGATTTTATTGCAATGGGAGGCTATGGGTTTTATATCTGGCTTTCTTTTGGTACATGCGCTCTTATTTTACTTGGTATTTTAGTGAACTCTTTAAGAGATACTAAACGTATTATGGCTTCAGTTGAGCAGCAAATAATACGTGAAGCGCGAATTAAAAAAGCTAAACAGGAACAAGCCTCATGAATCCAAGACGTAAAAAGCGCCTATTGGTAATTATTGCCGTACTGTTTGGTATTGGTGGATCAATTGGTTTAGTGCTTTATGCACTTCAAGAAAATATTAATCTTTTTTATACGCCAAGCGAACTTATTGATGGCAAAGGGCCTAATAAAGAAAAACCATTCATTGGCCAAAAGCTACGTATTGGTGGCATGGTTGTACCAGGCACGGTTGAGCGTAATGAACAGAGCTTACAAGTAAGCTTTAAGCTAATTGATACAGGTCCATTAGTGACCGTGCGTTATCAAGGCATATTGCCAGACTTGTTTCGTGAGGGGCAAGGCATTGTAGCGCAGGGCGTATTAATCGAACCTAATGTTATTGAAGCATTTGAAGTGCTCGCAAAGCATGACGAAGAATATATGCCAGCAGAAGTTGCTGAGGCAGTTAAAGGTATTAAGCACGAAAAACCAAAATACAACTTAGATAGTGGTAATTAGCTATGATCCCAGAAATTGGTTATTTTTCTTTAACGCTTGCCATGGTGCTAAGCGTTTTACTGTGTATTTTTCCTCTTTGGGGCGCGCATACCGGTAATCTTCGCTTAATGCGTGCGGCTCCCTCTTTAGCAATAGGGCAGTTTGCCTTTGTATTAATTTCTTTTGCAGCACTTATCTATGCCAGTGTAACGGATGATTTTACCGTATCGTACGTGGCATATCATTCAAGTAGCACACTGCCTTGGTATTATAAAATTACCTCTACATGGGGCGGCCATGAAGGCGCTATTTTACTGTGGTTAGTAATGCAAGCAGGTTGGACCGCCGTTGTCGCTGCGCGTTCTAAATCATTGCCTTGGGTGTTACGTGCTCGCGTATTGGGCGTACTTGGCTTTTTAGGTGTGGGTTTTATGATGTACACCTTACTACTTTCAAGCCCGTTTGAGCGCCTACTTCCTTATTTCCCTGTTGAAGGGCGTGATTTAAATCCGTTACTTCAAGATCCGGGCATGATTATTCACCCGCCATTACTGTACATGGGTTATGTAGGGCTATCAGTTGCTTTCTCTTTTGCTATTGCTGCGTTGTTAACCGGCAAACTTGATAACACATGGGCTAAGTGGTCACGTCCGTGGACAATGACTGCATGGGGCTTTTTAACGCTAGGAATCACAATTGGTAGCTGGTGGGCATATTCAGAGCTTGGCTGGGGCGGCTGGTGGTTCTGGGATCCAGTCGAAAACGCATCATTAATGCCATGGCTTGTTGCAACAGCATTACTACACTCATTAAGCGTAACCGAAAAACGTGGTGTATTTAAATCGTGGACCGTACTACTTGCTATCGCAGCATTTTCATTAAGCTTGTTAGGCACCTTTATTGTACGTTCGGGTATTATTGTATCGGTGCATGCTTTTGCAACAGACCCTGATAGAGGCTTATTTATACTCGCCTTTTTAGGCATCGTTGTAGGTGGTGGCTTAGCGTTATATGCACTGCGTGTATCGCAAGTACATAGTGAAGGCCGATACAAGTTTGTATCACGCGAAGTGGCGTTATGGCTCAATAATATATTTTTAGTAGTTGCTACATTAATCGTATTACTGGGTACGTTATTACCTATGGTTCATAAAGAAATGGGCTTGGGCAGTATTTCTATTGGCGAACCATTTTTTAATAAGATGTTTGCAATAATTTTAGTACCATTTGCTATTTTGATGGGTATAGGACCATTTTTACGCTGGAAGCAAAATAAATGGGCTTTCTTACAAAACAAAATATTAATGGGCGTATTAGCCAGTGTAGTGATTACCTGTGCTTGGTTGTTTTCAAGTTACGATTTAGTAAAACCACTTACGCTACTAGCCACTACGCTTGCGGTTTGGATTGCCATATCAACTGGGATCGACATTTACACTAAATCTGCTGTGCATGGCACCTTAAAAGAAGGTTTAAAACGCTTAGGTGTAAGTTACTGGGCTATGGTGCTTGGGCATATTGGTATTTCGTTTGTTATTGCAGGTGTAACGCTTACATCGGCGTATTCGGTTGAGCGTGATGTATCGATGAAACAAGGCGACACAGTTCAGCTTAACGAGTATGAATACCGTTTTGATGGTGTTAAAACTATTCGCGGGCCGAACTACAGTGGTCATGCTGGTGTTGTATCGGTGCTTAAAAATAATGAGCTAGTAACACGCTTACATGCCGAAAAACGTAAGTATGATATTGGTATGCAGTTTATGACCGAGGCGGCCATAGATGCAGGCTTTACACGTGATTTATACTTAGCGTTAGGTGAGCAGTTGAGCCAAGGTGCATGGTCACTTCGCATTTATCATAAACCGTTTGTTCGTTGGATGTGGATTGGTGGTGTGCTTATTTCCCTAGCTGGATTTATGATTTTATTTGATAAACGCTACCGCACATCAGCTAAAACAGCGCGTAGAGCTGCATCGGAGAATGTTTTATGAACCGTAAAATTTTAGCTATTGCGCCGCTTTTAGTATTTGCTTTTGTATGTGTATTTTTATACCAAGGCCTTTTTGCTAATCCTCGTGAAATTCAAACGGGTCGGTTAGGTCAAGAAATGCCAGCATTTAATTTACCTGATTTAATGCAAGACAATAAGCCGTGGACTAACGAGTCTTTAAAAGGCGAAGTTTACTTACTAAATGTATGGGGTACTTGGTGCCCAACATGTTTAGTTGAACTTGGTTATTTAACTAAGTTACGTGAGCAAGGCGTTAAAATTATTGGGCTTTATTACGTACAAGGTTACGACGCCGACTTTGATGGCCCGTTTGATATGCAATCACTTCGAACAGAAGTGAGCGATATGCTGCAACGTGCGGGTGACCCATATCAATTTAATATCTTGGATTTACATCGTACTTTGTCGTTGGATTTAGGTGTTTCGGGTGCGCCTGAAACATTTTTAGTCGATAAAAACGGCACTATTTTGTTGCATCACACGGGCGATATAAACCCGCGAGTATGGCGAGCTAAATTTGCGCCAATTATGCAGGAGCTTAAATAATGAAATGGTTACTACTTACGCTTAGCCTTTTTGTAAGCATCAGTGCGTTTGCAGAGCAAGATCGCTATCAATTTGATAACAACAAACAAGCGATATTGTTTGAAGAGCTAACTAAAGAGCTGCGCTGTCCTAAGTGTCAAAATCAAAACATTGCGGACTCTGACGCTGTTGTTGCTAAAGACTTGCGCGATAAAGTGCTCGTATTGGTTAAAGAAGGTAAGAGCAAAGACGAAGTGATTGATTACATGATTGACCGCTTTGGCTATTTTGTTCATTACGACCCACCAGTTACACCAGCGACTTTAGTACTTTGGGTATTACCTGTATTAATTGTCATAGTCGGCTTTGGTTTTATTGTTATTCGCCAGCGAAAAGCATCAGTAAAACAAACGTGGAGCAGTGACGACGAAATGCTGTTAGCGAAGCTAATTGAACAAAATAAACGTCAGGAGCAAAGTTAAATGATTTTAATGTGGGCGTGTTTTGCTTTACTCACACTGGTTGCTCTTGGGTTTGTGATGTTGCCTTTTTTAAAAAAAGAGCGCGTTCAAACAATTACTCATAACGCCAATGCTGAGCTAATTAGCATTTATGAGCAGCGTTTAGTTGATTTACAAACCGATTTAGATAATCAGCGTATTGATACCGTAAATCATGCAGAATCAATTATTGAATTAAAACGCCGTTTATTGAATGAGTTATCACCAGAAAAATCACTAAACAGCAAAGGTAATAATCGTATTTTTGCTTTAACTGGTGGCGCATTTGTTCTTGCTCTAACAGGTGTTTTTTATGGTTTAACGGGTAGCCAGCAGCAAATTTCGGCTTGGCATGATGCAATGGATAATTTAGCTGATTACGGCGAGCGTGCTGTAATGCAAAAAGGTGAGCCGCTTAGCCAAAATGAGCTGCAGGCTTTTGCATTAGCACTTCGTACAAAGCTTAGCCGCTCAGGTGATGACGAAGTTGCTTGGATGCTACTTGGACGAGTTGCTATGTCGCTTAATGAATTTGACATGGCGCAGCAGTCATTTGATAAAGCACTTCGTATGAACCCTGATAATATGCAGGTACTTATTAGTTACAGCCAAGTTTTATTACTAGAAGGCAGCGAAGCTAATATGACCCGTGCGGCAGGTATGCTCTCAAAAGTACTAAAAGTAGAGCCTACCAATTTAGATGCAATTTCGTTATTAGCACTCATTGCTTATGAGCGTAAAGATTGGCCTCAAGCCAAAGCTGCATTTGAAGTTTTACTTGCGAGTATGGAAAAAAATGATTCTCGTTATAGCATGATCTCTGAGCGTATCGCTGATATAGAGAAGCAAATGCAAACGGATGGCTCTGTTATGCCAGTTACTACAACGGGTGCTATTGCAGTTACAGTCGACATTGCAAAAGAGCTTATAGATAAACAGCCAAAAGACGGTATCTTGTTTATATTTGCAAAAGCAGCAAGTGGTTCGCCAATGCCATTAGCTGCTGTTAAACTCGCTAAATATTCATTTCCAATTACAGTTGAGTTGAGTGATAGTAGTGCAATGGTTGCAGGGCTTAACTTATCTAGTGCAGAAAATATTATTATTTCGGCGCGTATTTCTATAGATGACTCGGTTATGCCAAGTTCTGGTGAGCTAGAAGGTCATTCAGAGTCGTTAAAGCGTGAAAGTGTAAGTGACTACCAACTTCAAATTGATACATTAATACCTTAAGGACGTTAAATGTTAAAACACAGTTTTACTTTTTTATGTTTATTGATACTAGCCGGGTGTGCTCAAGTACCACAAAGCAAAGTAGATGATAGAGATCCGCTGCAAAGTATTAATCGTCCATTATATGACTTTAATATGGATGTACTGGATGCTTATTTATTGCGCCCAGTTGCTGTAGGTTATGTTGAAGTAACGCCTGTACCGGTAAGAAACGGTATTGTTAATTTTACAGGTAATATTACAGCACCTGTCGATATGATTAATGCGGGTTTGCAAGGTAAGCCGGGTAATGCAAGTGTGAGCTTAGCGCGTTTTTTAGTTAACTCTACGGTTGGTATTTTTGGTATTTTTGATGTTGCCAGTTCACTTGGTCTTGAAATTGTAGATGAAGACTTTGGACAAACGTTAGGTGTATGGGGCGTGGGTGATGGCGCTTATTTAATGCTACCTGGCATGGGTCCTACAACAGTACGTAACCTGACCGGTGATGTAGTCGATAACTTTGTATTACCTGAAGTTGCGCTAACGACTCCACAAACTATTTTAGTATTTGTTTTAAAAGCAGTTGAGGCGCGTGCATCATTAATCCCACAAGAAGGGCTATTAAATGATTCACTTGATCCGTACTTATTTGTAAAAGATATTTACTTCCAGCGTCAAATTTATGAGCTGTACGATGGCAACCCACCTATAAAAGAAGAGCCAGCTGATTTTGATGAAGACTTTTTAGAAAGTTTATAATTGAAGCCAATGATAAAAACGCCAGCTAAATGCTGGCGTTTTTATTGACTGTTTATATATAATCTGAACTTTGGCTAGAGAAAAATAAACTTAAGTATCATTATGATTCAATATATTAGTAAATACCTTAACCAGAGTTCGGGTTACTTATTTTTCGTTAACTATTAACTGCATTTGCTCATTAACCCAAGTGAGTGCTTCATGATAGGCATCAGGAACTTTTTCACCTAGGTTTAGCTCTTTCGTTAATTCGTTTGCGGCTGACCAGTTAGCTTGTTCATAATACTTAACTAAGTTTAAATATTTTGCCAGCAACCCCTCATCGTTTAATAACGCTGCTTTTATGTCATTCGAAAGTGGAAGCTTTTTCATAACGCTTTCCATACTCTCATCTAAAATAGCATCCATAAGAGACATCATACCGGTTAAAAATGCCATGCCGGTATCTTTAAATTGTCCATGGGATATAGCGAGTAACTCACCAAAACGAGCGCGCGTAAGCGATAGCCTAATTAGCTCTACAGGTTTATCTGCTGATACTTGCGCTGCAAATAATAATGATAATAGTTTTTTAATTTCGTTAGCACCAAGCACTATAAGGGCTTGCTTAATGGTACTTATTTCAGCACGCCTTGCAAAGGCAGCAGAATTTGAATACCTAAGTAATTTGTAAGATAGGTTTACATCACGCTCAAACACATCAGTGATTTTTTTAAGATCCATATCAACGCTTGATGTTTCGTAAAGTAATTCAGCTAATGCCATTTCTGAAGGCGGTAGAGCCTTACTTTGTACCATTTCAGGTTTTGAGAAGAAAAATCCTTGGAAATAATCAAAACCAAGCTCTAGAGCTTGTTGGTAAATTTCATAGGTTTCTACTTTTTCGGCAAGTAACTTAATATGCGAGTGCAGTTTTAAATCATTAAGAACCGTTTTTATTGTATCTATATCAGATGCTAAAAAGTCTATTTTAATAATATCAATAAATGGGTAAAAATGACGCCATACAGGTTGATGAATATAGTCATCAAGAGCAATAGTGTAACCTTTATCTTTTAAATCTTTAACGATAGCTAATAAACGCTTACCAGGCTGGATAGTTTCAAGTATTTCTACAACTATAGTGTCTTTACCTAGTAGTGTAGGGTAACCCTTTGATAGTGTTTCTAGGGTGAAGTTTATATAGGCAGGTTTATTGTCGGTTAAATCTTCTAAACCAAAATTAAACTGGCTACCCTCTATAAGTCGTGTTGTTGCTTCGTCACCATCTATATCGGGGAATACGTTATCAACGCCATCGCGAAATAAAAGCTCATATCCGATGAGTTTTTTATCTCTGTCTAAAATTGGTTGGCGTGCAGCGTAAAAATACATAAATAGTTCCGTAAGATTAATGTAATTAGTTATTGTAATAATATATGGCAAAAGACTCAAAATAGCATTACGTATATTTGCTAGATTAATAAATTATCATTATAAATTAAGGTGTTTCTTCTATTTAATTTATTATATTTTACCAATTCGCTTTAAAATTATTCAACATGAGTATTTTTGTATCAGCTGGAAGCAACAAGTTGGAGATTTTATTGTTAGGCATGATATAGTCAGCGAGAATGGTTTTTATCCTAATAGTGTCTTTATTATAATATTTTAAGAGTCAATATTCGGATCAAGAGCCTGTTATTAATAATTATGCGGAGGCTAATTTGGAAACAGGAATGATTATTTCACTAGCATTATATTTTGTTGTAATGTTAGGTATCGGACTATATGCATATAAGCAATCTACTGACGATGTATCTGGTTACATGTTAGGTGGACGAAATCTATCTCCAAGTGTAGCTGCACTGTCTGCAGGTGCATCTGATATGAGTGGCTGGATTTTAATGGGCCTACCTGGTGCGATGTTTGTTACTGGTTTTAGTAGTACATGGATAGCAATTGGCTTGGTGATTGGTGCTTGGTTAAACTATTTGTTAGTTGCACCGAGATTACGTGTTTACACTGAAAAAGCAAATGACTCTATAACCATCCCAGATTACTTTTCAAATCGCTTCAATGATAAATCCAACCTATTACGTGTTGTATCAGCTGTGGTAATTATTGTTTTCTTTACTCTTTATACTTCATCTGGTGTTGTCGCTGGTGGTAAATTGTTTGAAAGCTCATTTGGTTTAACTTATGAGATGGGTTTATACATTACAACGGGCGTAGTTGTTTTATATACCTTGTTTGGTGGTTTTTTAGCTGTCAGCTTAACTGACTTTGTGCAAGGTTGTATTATGTTCATTGCACTTATTCTAGTACCAACGGTTGCATACTCTTTGCTTGAACAACCTTTAGAATCAACTTTACATAGCGTAAATCCAGATATGCTTAACTGGATTGGTGCAGGTTCTGCATTAGGTATTATTTCTGCAATGGCTTGGGGTTTAGGTTATTTTGGCCAACCACATATCATTGTTCGTTTTATGTCGGTGCGTAGTGTTAAAGATATGCCTAAAGCACGCCGTATTGGTATGACATGGATGATTGTTGCTGCCATTGGTGCTGTTGGTACTGGTATATTTGGTGCAGCTTATACTTATGAGAACAACATTGTAGTTGAAGATCCTGAAACAATTTTCTTAATTCTTTCTGAGTTGCTGTTCCACCCACTTATTGCTGGCTTTTTACTTGCTGCAATTTTGGCTGCGATTATGAGTACTATCTCATCTCAATTATTGGTTAGTTCAAGTTCATTAACAGAAGATTTCTATAAAACATTCTTACGTAAAGATGCCAGTGATAAAGAGCTAGTTGCTGTTGGCCGTATTAGTGTTGCCGTAGTTGCTATGTTCGCTATTTATTTGGCTTACGATAGAGATAGCTCTATTTTAGACCTAGTAAGTAATGCGTGGGCTGGCTTTGGTGCTGCGTTTGGACCACTTGTATTGTTTAGCCTTTATTGGAAACGCATGAACTTTGCTGGTGCGTTAGCTGGTATGTTAGTAGGCGCATTTACTGTGCTAATTTGGATATATGGACCATTTACTATCAATGGTGAAAGCTTAAGTAGCTTTATGTACGAAATAGTACCTGGCTTTATTTTAGCGAGTATTGCAATTGTTGTTGTTAGCTTAGTAACAAAAGAGCCAGAGCAAAACATCACTGCTTTATTTGATGAAGTAGAAAAAGAGCTTTAATTAGCAATTACTACTTATTTTAAAGTGAGTAGTAATTAATACCAATCCGCAATAATACTTAATCATTTTGCGGGGCTAAACGTGTTGCTACCGGCGTTAAAAAATTCTCATTCAGTACAACTAAATATCGAATTTTTGCCTAGCTATCAACACGTTTTTCCACCCTCAAAGAGATCACTTAATTAAGCGAATTGGTATAATAAAAAAGGGAGCAACTTAGTTGCTCCCTTTTTTATTTAGTTTGTCCCGTTCGAGGAGGGAACATTCTATGAATTAACTTACTTTTTTATCGTTGTTATCTTCAATTGATGCAACGTTATCTGACTTTTTACTTTTTGCTGGCGCTTTGGTAACAACTGGATCTTTGCCGCCCTTTAATATGGTCATAAAGTCATCTTTGCTTTTCGCTATTTCTAAAGCAAGTGATTCAATTTGTTGCTCACTAAGCGGTACGTCTACCTTTTCTAGCATTAGCTCAAGTGATTCTGCTATATCGAGCATCTTATCATAAGCATCAGCTTCTTTTTTGGTAGTAAACGTCATACGCTCGACTCCGTTTCGTTCTACAACATATTTAACAACAACAGCCATGATTTCTCCTGCAAAATTGCTTGGCACCGTGGTTTGTAAAAACCATTAGATTACTGTTTTTATGTACAGTAATGGTTTGGGCGTAAATTTGCAAGCGCGAAGTATTAATTTTTAGGTGTCTTAAATTTGACAAAAAACGGTAACTTTACTTTAGTTAAGCAATCACTTGTTGTACCAGCTGCATTTTCAGGATTTCGGATCATAGTGATAATGCGTTTAGGTACACTTTAAATGATGAGCTTTTCAGTTCCTTACTTTTTGGTTTTCCTGAGCAATATTCAAAATTAAGAAAAGAAGAATAGGGACAAGTTTGATGAAAACGTTAAAAAATTTATTCATAATAAGCTTATTATGCTTACTACCCGCGACTACCGCGTATGCACAATTATCAGAAGTAACTAAGCAAATGCCTCAAGTTGAGACAATTAGTATAAATAATGCCGATGCAGAGAAGCTTGCTAAGTTACCTGGTATAGGTAAGAAAAAAGCGCAGGCAATAGTGGACTTCCGTGAAGAAAACGGCGAATTTAAAAGCGTCAGTGATTTATCGCAAGTTAAAGGAATTGGTAAAAAACTATTAGCCAAATTAGAGGGGAAAATTTCACTTTAATAGCAGTAGATAACAATCAGGGCGCTATGCGCCCTGATTAAATTGTTTTAATGCATCGCTTAAGTGTTTTTTAGCAAAGTTGATTTCAATAGGTGTTGTTAAAAGTGGGTAGCAAAGTCCGCCGAGTACCAAAAACGGGATTAATATCCAACCTTTAAATACTGTGAATATTAAAAATAGTGGACTTAGTAATATTAATTTAATAATACGTAGTAACACTTTATCAGTTGGCGATAACATACTTAAAGAAAGTGCTATTACATCCTGACGCTTGCGTACCTTTAGGTGCTTAAGCTCATCTAATTGGCTTGAAAAAAATGTGAACATATCAAATCGACTTTTTAATTAATAAACGGCCAATAACTATAATAAATAGTGTTAGTGAGAAAATCCCAAATATAATTTCCATCCAAGCAGGCATGCTCAAACCAACAAATTGCCAATCTATATTTCCACAATCCCCGGTCGCCTGAAAAAAGCTAGGTATCCATTCATGTAACGGCATAAACGATGGGAAGTTTGGTTCAAACTCACAGCTAAATGCAAAAGGGTCCGTGGTGGTTTGCATATCAATATGCTCGCGAGCAATTAAATATCCCCAAACACTCGATACACCCCAAATTACATACGCTAATATACGAACTGCTTTGCTCTGTGGTTTAGTCGAACCTACAATTCCTGCGCCTAATAGACCCAGTACGGCTGTACGTTGATATATGCACATTATGCAAGGCGCCAATCCCATTTGGTATTGAAAGAAAAGGGCGGTCACTTCAAGTAAAAAAACGATAGCTGTAAATAAAAGCCACGGGGTACGTTGGGTGGGTAATTGCGCAAGCCAGTTCATAAAAATTCCGCGTTTAAATAAGACGTTAGATTATGACCTAGGATAATGTATGCGACAACAAAAAGGAAAAAAAAGCTACCGAAGTCGCTTTTTATAAGATGAAATTTTTGACCACTCAATGCAGCCTCAGCAGAGGCTACATGACGCTCGACTTAGTTCCCATTGATACATAAGCTTAGTTATATCGCTTACTTATACAACATTGGTACATTGCCTAATCAATTCTTTAAAGTTGCGGTTAGAACGCTCTGTTGCATAGGTGTTCCTTTTTAATGTACTTATGTGTTTTAAGTTGATTCAGCTAGGTATGGTGTAAATAAAAAATACCAATAATTACAATGTACCTACAATGAATATTGCTCTGTATATTTATACATTGTAGCTATATTAGAAAAACCTAAATTTTATTATTTATTAATCTTTAATTTCTACTCATTTGCTTATTAATATACCTGACTTTACTTGTTAGTTATGCTTCCTCTGGTACAATCAGTCAGTTATTCGTGTAAAACGATGAGTGTTGATTAATTCGAGTGGGAACTGGATGAGAATTTTTAAAGCGAAAAGCCCAGCAGGATTTGCTGAAGAATATATAGTTGAATCTATTTGGAACGGCGATTTCCCTCCAGGTTCAATTCTACCTGCCGAGCGAGAACTTTCAGAGTTAATTGGTGTAACAAGAACGACCTTGAGAGAAGTATTACAGCGTTTAGCACGTGATGGTTGGTTAACAATTCAGCATGGTAAACCAACAAAAGTAAATAACTTTTGGGAAACGTCTGGCTTAAACATTCTTGAAACATTAGCGCGCTTAGATGAAGACAAGATGCCAGAGCTGACAGATCAGCTTTTATCTGCACGTACTAATATTAGTGCTATTTATACACGTGCTGCAATTAAGTTAAATCCTGAACGCGTGATTGAAATTTTATCACAAAGCCATGAGCTAGAAGACACCGCTCAAGCATTTGCTGACTATGATTATAAAGTGCATCACGAATTAGCCGTTGCGGGTAATAACCGTATTTATGTATTAATACTTAACGGCTTTAGAGGCTTTTATTCAAAGATTGGTTGTCATTACTTCTCTGATGCTGGAACTCGTGAACTTGCTCGTCAGTTTTATAAAGATTTAACCATTTTGGCAGAAAAGAAAGAGCATGATGGTGCTATTTCTATGATGCGTAAATATGGTCATCAAACGGGTGAGATTTGGCAAAAAATCCGTGGTGATATGCCCTCAGATATAATGGACTAAGTCTAAGCGAGAAACCTGCATTTGCAGGTTTTTTTATATCTGTAAAATTTAGCGCCACCGTATATGAAATTCTAAAAAGTTTAATGCATAAACCACTTCGATATTTTTAAAATTTCTACTTAGTTACAACGCAACTTACACTTTAAAT
The DNA here is from genome assembly GCF_011378805.1 of Pseudoalteromonas sp. Z9A6. Classification (NCBI taxonomy): domain Bacteria; kingdom Pseudomonadati; phylum Pseudomonadota; class Gammaproteobacteria; order Alteromonadales; family Pseudoalteromonadaceae; genus Pseudoalteromonas; species Pseudoalteromonas sp. Z9A6. The sequence continues at coordinate 50,081 of NZ_WTKZ01000003.1, read as the reverse complement.
TAGACCTATTATTTAAGCATATTAGCGCAAGTTGCAAGTGTTCGTTATTTTCGATTGCTCACATCGTTAAATGCGATTGTTCTTTTGTAGTGAATAACTTTAGAATACCAATTAATTATATGTATGCGCTATTGGTTTTTAATTTTTAGCGCCCATATAAGTACCAGCATTGCGAAAGCAATTGAAAACAAACTCAAAATATTTGGAGAATAAAATGGGTGTATTAGTAGGCCGCCAGGCACCAGACTTTACCGCTGCAGCTGTTCTTGGTAACGGTGAAATTGTAGATAGCTATAACCTTCATGAAACAATTAAAGGTAAAAAAGCAGTTATCTTCTTTTACCCACTAGATTTCACGTTTGTATGTCCTTCTGAACTTATTGCATTTGATAAGCGTTTTGAAGAGTTTCAAAAGCGTGGCGTAGAAGTAATTGGTGTTTCTATCGATTCACAATTCTCACATAACGCATGGCGTAACACTGCTGTTGCAGACGGCGGTATTGGTAAAGTTCAATACGCACTAGTTGCAGACGTTAAACACGAAATTTGTAAAGCATACGACGTTGAGCATCCAGAAGCGGGTGTTGCGTTCCGTGGTTCTTTCTTAATTGATGAAGAAGGTAACGTACGTCACCAAGTAGTGAACGATTTACCACTAGGTCGTAACATAGACGAAATGCTTCGCATGGTTGACGCGCTAGCGTTCCATACTGAGCACGGTGAAGTATGTCCTGCTGGTTGGACTGAAGGTAAAAAAGGTATGGACGCAAGCCCTGAAGGCGTTGCTAAGTTCTTATCTGAAAACGAAGGCGAGCTATAATTTAGCCCTTAGTTTTAAATAAAAAAACCGCCAATTGGCGGTTTTTTTATTTGTAGCGTTAGCTCACTTTAAAATAAGCTCGCAAAGTTAAAACGAGAAGCTAGCTTTAGTGTAGAAGTATCGGCCTCTAGGGTTGTGTACACCTGAAGCATAACCGTATAGATCAGCGTCGCCATCACCAATTGCAAATGGTGGCTCTTCATCAAATAAGTTATTTACACCTAACGATACTTTAGTTGAGTCAGTAACACGATAAGATGTTTGTAAATCTACCAATGTTTGCGAATCAACCATACGTGATGTATTGCTATCAAAGTCTAAATTACCGTCAAAATCAATATCTGGGGTATCTTCAAACTCACCTACATAACTGATGTTTACGTTTGTATTAAACTCGCCAATTTCCCAGTTTGTAGAGAAAATCCAGCGGTGCTCTGGATAGCCATACTCACCGGTGTAATCGCGGCCATCTTTTTCAAATTTATCTTGGTATGCCCATTCTAAATTAAATTTCAATAAACCTAAGTCATCAAGTGAGTGATTGTAGTTAGCTGAAACATCAACCCCAGATACTTCTTGCGAGGAAACGTTTTCAAATGTGCTGTAAATTTTTTGAATTGTTCCTAAGCTATCGCCACCTGTAGGTGTTAAGCGTACACATACAGTACTATCTTGGTTATTACACTCAGAGTTATAAATTGGACCAAACTCTTGCTCATCAATTTTGTTATCTTGAGTGATGCTCCACACATCGACACTTAAACCAAACTCTGCAGAAGGCGCCCAAATAAAGCCGACATTCCATGATTCTGATTCTTCAGCTTCAAGGTCAGGGTTACCAGCAAATTCAATGTTGTAATCAAGTGCATCACAATCAAGGCCCGTTGCTTCACATCGGTATGTATCTACAAAGAATTGGCTTTCTTGAGATGGACCTAAACCAACTTGTGCCAAATAAGGCGCTCTAAAGCCTTGTGCCCAAGAGCCACGCACTGTGATTTCATCAGTAGGCGCCCAGCGAAGAGCTACTTTAGGGTTTGTTGTTGTACCGAAGTCACTGTAGTCATCGTAACGGCCAGCAAGTTGTAGCTCTAAATTATCAGCAAGAGGGATAGAAAACTCGACATAGGCTGCGTATTGTTCACGATCTGCAGATGCAGATACAGACTCTGTGCCAAATATTAAACCACGTTGAAATTGATCATCAGGAATGTCATTAACGTCTTCTTCACGGTACTCAATACCTGCAGCCATCATTACTACATCATCGCCAAAACTAAATGCTTCACCTGTAATGTTTGCATCAAAGGAAGTCATGTGAGACTCACCACGACGCACTAAGCTTGTTGTAATACGATCAATTACAGCAGGGTCGTTGTATGTACCACCAAATGGATTGTAGTTTCCTGCATCAATTTCTTGTTGTAAGAAATCAGTACGCACCCAACCTTGTGTTCTATCACCTGTTTGCAGAGATTTACTTCGGCCTTTTTGTACAGCGGTTTCCCAACTCCAATCATTAAACTCACCTCTAAGCCCTGCAACAAAGCGAAGAGTATCTGATTCAATATCCCATTGGCGTGCGCCAGCATCAACTGTACGGTAACGACCAATTTGAATGTCTTCACCAAATGGATTGTTAGGGTGGCTAGCTGGGACAGTTAAGCCTGCATCTTCATCAAGTGGGGTAGGGGCTCCGGCCGCAACAGACGTATTGTGCTGTACTGCCATTTCTAAAAAGCCCGTAATGCCATTATCAAAGTTATATTCAAATTGAGAAATAGCACCCACGCGTTCAGACGCTGGTGCGATATAACCGTAAGGGCCGTAATCAAATAAACAACTGCCGCTTGAAGTTGCATTTTCAGCAGGACAAGCCGGATCAATTGTTTTAACACCGTCTACATAAAAATATCCAGGGAAGCCACGAGATGAGCGAAAATCTTCACCACCATAAGGTGATTGATTTGCTGTACCTAAGCTGCCCATTTCATCAGAAGAAAGAGATGTATTTTTAAAGTAATCGATAATAACTGACGCGCTACTTTTCTCGCTAGTAGTACCCCATACTAAACTTGCTGTCGTTTCTTCATAATTGGGATCATCAGTACCACCGTAGCCCAAATTAACTTCAACACCGTCAATGTCTTTTTTCAAGATAACGTTTACAACACCCGCCACTGCGTCTGAGCCGTAGATAGCTGAAGCACCATCTTTTAGTATATCGATTCGCTCAATGGCAGAAACTGGGATACTGTTAATATCTACAAATGAGTTTGTGATACCTTCGGCAAATGCACTAATAGAGACACGACGGCCATTGATTAGTACGAGCGTAGCATCAGCACCTAAGCCACGTAAACTAACAGCAGCAGACCCATTTGCAGTTGAGTCTTGGTTGTTACCACGTGTTGAGAAAGTACCGCTACCCGCGACAGGCATTCTTTCGAGGAGTTGTTGTAGGTTGTCATAACCCATGTTCTCAATATCAGCTCTTGCGATTGATTGAACCGGAGAAGGTCCTTCGATATCTGAACGTTTGATTCGTGAGCCAGTTACTTCAATGCGCTCTACTTTGTTAGCTTCTTCAGCAGCGTAAGTTGTTGTAAAACCTGCTGAAAGTGCGATTGTAGCACCTACAATTAAGCTGGGTGTAAATGCAGTTGATTACTTCATCCTTAAGTCCTTGTTGATATGTTATAAATTTAGTTGCTCTATACCAATCCTTTTTAAACTGTTAAATAAATCCCATATTTAAGCGGATTGATATAACAAGCGACGACATTAATATCATGTAACTTAAGTGTTAGCAATTAGACTGAAATGTGATTTTAGTATGGTTTTTTGTGTGTTTTTGGATGATTTTAAAACAGATGTTATGCGCTGAAGAAGGTTGAAATAGGCGCATATGCTTTATTTTGGAAATAACAAATACAGCCTAAATGCGAGTAATAATTAAATTAATTAATTCACAATAAAATTGTAATAAATTATTTACATGTATATTCTGAATGAATAGTAATCTTGTTGTATATTAATAAAACAAATAATAGTTGGTTTTTTTTAATAAAAAAAAACGCCTAACTTGTTAGTTAGGCGTTGTGCTTATACTTTGTGTTTCATTAAACGTTCTTTTTCGCGAGACCAATCTTTATTTTTCCCGTCGTCACGTTTATCGTGCAACTTTTTACCTTTTGCTAGATGAAATTCAAGTTTCACCCAACATTTTTTCCAGTACATAGCTGTAGCAATTAATGAATAGCCATCTCGCTCTGTTGCACCGAGTAGACGGTCAAGTTCGCGTCTGCTTAATAGTAACTTACGATAACGCAACGGATCGCAAATTACATGGGTTGAAGCACTATTAAGTGGCTGGATTTGCGCGCCAAGCAAAAATGCTTCGCCATTTTTAAGATGAATATAAGTTTCGGTGATGTTTACCTTACCAGCTCGGATGCTTTTAACTTCCCAGCCTTGTAGTTCAACACCTGCTTCAAACTTATCGTGTAAAAAATACTCATGTCGCGCTTTTTTGTTTAGCGCGATGGTATTACTTGTCGATTTTGATGAATTTTTCTTAGCCATAGTGCCCTATAATATACGTAATGTGAGATGTTTTACATCGATTTTTTAATAATGCTTTTAAAAATTAAGCTGTAACTTAAGCAGCATGAAAATTTGGGGAAACGCGCAAAGCTTGCTAAAATTCGCCCACACAGTTGGGAGTGAGTATGCCACAAATAGAAAAAAGTGCGCTGGTTATGTACAGCACTAAAGAGATGTTTGATCTAGTTAATGATGTAGAAGCTTATTCGCAGTTTTTACCAAATTGCTCAGACTCAAAAATTGTTTCACAGCATGATAATAACATGACCGCGAGTTTAGAAATATCTAAGGCGGGTATAAAAAAGTGGTTTACCACCGAAAACACCTTTGTTGATGAGCAAACCGTGTTACTGCGCCTTGTTGATGGTCCGTTTAAGACGTTAAAAGGGCGCTGGCATTTTCAAGAGCTTGACGCCAAAGCATGTAAGGTTCATTTGCACCTAGAGTTTGAATTTTCAAGTAAGTTAATAGAGCTTGCCTTTGGAAAGATTTTTAACGATGTAGCAAAAAATATGGTGAGTGCATTTACTCAACGTGCAAAACAGGTTTATGGAGCGCGAGTATGATTAATGTTGAAGTGGTCTTTGCATTACCGACCACGGCCACGTGTTTATCAATTGAAGTGCCACAAGGGACTACAGTCGAGCAAGCTGTTATTCAGTCAGGTATTATAGAAAAGTGCCCAGAAATAGATGCCACATCGCTAACGTTAGGTGTGTGGAATCGAACTGTAAAAGCTAACTATGAATTAAAAGACGGTGACCGTATAGAAATATACCGTCCACTAATTGCAGATCCTAAAGATGCCCGCAGAAAACGTGCAGAAAAAGCAAAAGAAGAGGGGCGTGCAAATAAAATAACGGGTGGTCGCCCACTCGAGAAGTAATACCAATCGGCATAAACTTCGAACAATTTAACAGATTAAATCACACGCTAACGTCGTTTAAAATGGTAAAAGCTTTTTAAGTAAACCAATAAAAAAGGTGAGCCATGCTCACCTTTTTTACTACCTGAGACGTTTATTGCTCTAGCGGTGTAGTAAAGTTTTCAGGTTGGTCATAATCACCTGAGATTGAAACTAACTTTTCATTTTCAAAGTTAATTACTAACTCTTTATTTTGTTCGTTTTTACGGCCTTTATTAAAGCTGTAAATATAGCGCCAAGTATTGTTATCAAAGGCGTCCTCGGCAATAGGTCTACCTAATACATAAACAACTTGCTCTCGGGTCATATTTACACGAAGTTTTTCAACATCCGATTGCTCTAAAAAGTTGCCTTGTGGGATGTTAATTCGGTATACCCAGCTAGAGCAACCTGCTGCTGAGCTAAGTGTTAAAGCGACGATAAGCCAAAGAGAAAAAGTTTTTAACGACTGCATTGTTAGTTGTGATCCTTATTTTTTATAATCTGCATGATACCGATTAGTCACTGAAGGTAAAACCCTTTTAAGCAATTGTTTTATGTTAAGGGCGTTAAGGTAATGTTTTGACCAATGATAATGAAAAAAGTTTACAGTATATTGAAACGAATATTTTAAAAACTGAGTCTACTTGGTTTTTATATATAGTTGAAACACGATTTGGTCATTGGTACACAGGGATCACGACTAATGTTGAAAAACGCTTTGCAACTCATCAGGCTGGTAAAGGAGCTAAAAACCTTAGAGGAAAAGGGCCTCTTTTACTTATCCATCAACAACAAGTAGGTAATAAAAGTGAAGCAAGTAAGCTTGAGTATCAATTAAAAAAGCTTCCTAGAGCTAAAAAGGAAGCGTACGTTTTAGCGTTTAATAGCGGCGATAGTGAAAACACTTAGTTTGTATAAATTAAGCATATTAGCTATGAGCAAAAACTATCTTCGAATATAGTTTTTGCTCATAGCTGGCGTGTAATATTAGAGTCGCTTAGCGATGCTTTTCAAAGGTAGCTACAAGTGCATCAAGGGTTTGTGCGCTGTTTGCTAAGTCTCGAATAGCTTGCTCTGTATTGATTTGTTCGCTCATTGCTTTATCGCTAATTTCGCTAATCTGCTCAATATTACGACTTACATCGGCAACCACATTACTTTGCTGCTCAGTTGCAGTCGCTATGAGCGTAGCCATATCGTTTATCTCATTTGCTGTTTCGGTTATTGTATCAAGTAATTCAACAGAGCTTTGCATAGCACCAACGCTTTGCTGAGCTTTATCTTTCGATTGACCAATATCGTTAACTACATCGTCAGATATTCTTGTAAGCTCTTCAATCATAGATTGAATTTCGGTGGTTGATTGCGATGTACGGTTTGCCAGTGCACGTACTTCATCAGCAACAACAGCAAAGCCGCGTCCGTGTTCACCTGCGCGAGCAGATTCAATTGCAGCATTTAAAGCAAGTAGATTAGTTTGATCCGATATGCCTCTAATTGAGTCAACAATACTTGCAATATCAACCGTTTTTTTAGAAAGCAAAGTAACTTGCTCTGTTATGCCATCAATATCGCTGGCAAGGGCTGATATAGTTGCTTGGCTTTGGAGTACTTGTTTGTGACTTTGAATGGTGTTTTCGCGGCTGTTATCGGTTAATTTAGCTGTATTTGCTGCGCTTTGCGCTATTTCTTGTACTGTGGCGCCCATTTCGTTGATTGCTGCTGCGACAGATATTGTTTGTTCTTTTTGGTGATCTATTGCTTGAGAATTTCGTTTGGCTTGTTCAAATACATGATCAGAGCTTTGACGTATATCGTGGCTTTCGCTTGCAACCTGAGTAATGGCTGTTTCTATTTTGTTAATAAACTGATTAAAGCCATTACTTAGGTTGTTAAGCTCTGGTTGGCTCGATTCTGGTAAGCGGTACGCTAAATTTGCATCGCCTGAGCCTAATCGTGAAAATAACTCAGCCATTTTAGAAAGTGGAGATGAAAGTGAGCGTGCAAGTAAGTAACTGATTAAACTCGCAACTAATGCTGTAATTATCGTAAAGGTAAAAATTTGCCATTGTAAGGTATTTACACTTGCGAAAACTTCACTTTTTGGTACTTGAGCTACAACATATAAATCGGTGTTTTTAATAGGCGTAGCAGCTACAAGTGTCGGTTCGCCATTTAAATTAATTTCTTCTAGTGCAAAGCCATTACTATTAAATAGTTGGCTGTGGATATTTGCAGTATACAAATCATCAATATTTGCTTTAGCTACTTTACTTGCATCTTTATGAAGCTGAATCAATCCATTTTTATCTGCAATGAATACAAAGCCTGTTTGCTCAATTTTAAATTGCTGTAATAGCTTTTGCATATCAGTGATGCTTTTTGCAAGACCTGCTAAACCAGTACCATTGGCCTGCTGATGGTTTACAAACATTTTCACATCATTGGCTGACTCTTGATAAATACTGATAGAGTAAGGTTGTTTTGATTGCTTAAAAGCAAAAAACCAGCCATCGGCTGCATCGTTTTTTAACACACGCAAAAACCCATTCTGGTTCCAGTACTGTGCAGTGTCTCTATTTGCCCAAGATGCTGTGGCTAAATCGTATTGCTGGGCAACGCGATTTAATTCTTTTAATAGTAATGTATCGTCTTGGTTGTTTGATTGAGCCCATTGTAAAATAAATTCGTTTGATGATAGTTGCTGAGCAGCACCGAGTAACTCGTTGATTTCACCGCCTATGTGATTGCTGATTGTTTGCAGTTTACTAGGGAGCTCTGACTCAATCATACGTTGCTCAATTATATCTTCTGAGCTGTATAAAGAGGTCAAGCCAATAAGCGCGGCTACACATATAGCAATAGCACTGCCTAAAGCTGTGATTTTTTGAGTAATAGAAAGGTTTTGTATCGTCATGATATTAATTAATTTTACAACTGAGTAGAGGACTATATTAGCACATTATTTATTTTGATCTAAATATTGCCTATAAAGGGATGGATAAAAGGTAGCGTTGGATGATTAAAGTTTTATGAATGAGCATAAAAAAGCCCACATGCAAAAAGCATACGGGCTTGGTTTCTAACAAGCGAAACATTTACTGTTTAGGGTTAAACAATCTTTTTCATTGCTGACATGTAGCCACGTAATTTAGCACCTACTTTCTCAACTGGGTGTTCGCGCAATGCAGCGTTAATTTGAATTAATGTTTGGTTATCAACTTGGTTACTGTGCTCGCCAAGGCCTTTACCGATAATGTCTGTATCAACGTTTTTCATAAAATCAGCAAGTAATGGTAAACATGCATGGTTATATAAATAACAGCCGTATTCTGCAGTATCAGAGATAGTACGGTTCATTTCAAAAAGCTTTTTACGGGCAATAGTATTGGCGATTAATGGCGTTTCGTGTAATGACTCGTAGTAGGCCGACTCTTCGATAATGCCGGCTGCTGTCATGGTTTCAAATGCAAGTTCAACACCTGCCTTAACCATTGCTACCATTAAAATACCGTTATCAAAAAATTCTTGTTCTGAGATTTCCACATCGCCAGCAGGGGTCTTTTCAAAGTTAGTTTCTGCCGTTTCTGCGCGCCATTTAAGTAAGTTTACGTCATCGTTATTCCAGTCTTCCATCATAGTGCGTGAGAAAGTGCCGTCGATGATGTCATCTTGATGCTTATTATAAAGCGGGCGCATAATTAGTTTTAGCTCTTCACTTAGTTCAAACGCTTTTACTTTTGCTGGGTTTGAAAGGCGGTCAAGCATGTTAGTAACGCCACCGTACTTAAGTGCTTCGGTAATTACTTCCCAGCCGTATTGAATTAGTTTTGATGCATAACCCGCATCAACGCCTTTTTCTACCATTTTATCAAAACATAAAATAGAGCCAGTTTGTAACATGCCACATAAAATGGTTTGCTCGCCCATTAGGTCAGACTTAACCTCAGCAATAAATGATGATTTAAGTACACCTGCGCGATGTCCGCCCGTACCCGCTGCATACGCTTTAGCTTGTGCTAAACCAAGACCTTGAGGGTCATTTTCTGGGTGAACTGCGATCAGAGTTGGTACACCAAAACCGCGTTTGTATTCTTCACGTACTTCAGAACCAGGACACTTAGGTGCAACCATGATTACAGTAATGTCTTCACGTACTTGCATGCCTTCTTCAACGATATTAAAACCATGAGAGTAAGCAAGTGTAGAGTCTTTTTTCATAAGTGGCATAATTGCACTTACTACAGCGGTATGTTGTTTATCTGGCGTTAAGTTAAGTACTACGTCAGCGGTAGGTATTAATTCTTCATAAGTACCAACAGTAAAGCCGTTTTCAGACGCATTTAAAAATGATTGGCGACGCTCAGAAATAGCTGAAGCACGTAATGTGTAAGAAACATCTAAACCAGAGTCACGTAAGTTTAAGCCTTGGTTTAAACCTTGTGCGCCACAGCCTACAATAACTAGTTTTTTACCTTTAAGTGCGTCAACGCCATCGGCAAATTCGCCTGCGTCCATAAATTCACATTGCGCTAATTGCGCTAATTGCTCGCGTAAAGGTAAGGTATTGAAATAATTCGCCATTGTTAGTGTCCTATAAAGTCATGTTTGTTAGATGCGCAAGATTTATTGCGCTTACAAACACCATATGTAAAATCGTTGCTTGCGTAAAATGATATATTTGAATTAAAGTGTTTCATAATATGAAATACTGGGTTTGGCATGGATCATAAACATTTAGACTACTTTTTAGCACTGGCTAAAACACTTCATTTTGGACGCGCAAGCGAGCTTTGTCATATAAGCGCACCCACTTTAAGCCGCAATATAAAACACTTGGAAGAAGAGGTCGGTGTTGCATTATTTGTACGCGATAACCGCAGTGTTAAATTAACGCGTGAGGGTGAGTCGTTTATTGATTACGCCACAGCAACTCTTGCTAATTGGCAGCGGTTTAAAACGAATGTGAAAGACCCACAACAACATATTTACGGCAAAGTAAGTATTTATTGCTCGGTTACTGCATCTTATAGTTTTTTACATCAAATATTAGAGCAACTTCGTGCGCAGCATCAGTATATAGAAATAACATTAAATACAGGCGACCCTGCACTTGCTATAAACCGTGTATTAGATGGGCATGAATTAATGGCTATTGCAGCTAAGCCAAATAAGTTACTGGCGCAAATTGCTTTTGTAGATATAGGGCATTCTCCACTTTTATTAATTGGCCCAAAAATTCAATGCCCGATCACACAAAAACTAACGCAGAATGGTGATGACATTAATTGGTCTGATTTAGAATTTATTGTGCCAGAACAAGGTTTTTCTCGCCAAAGGTTAGAACACTGGTGGCGCAAAAATAATATTCACGGGAAAATTTACGCACAGGTTGCTGGGCACGAAGCAATGGTATCCATGGTGAGCTTAGGATTAGGTGTCGCAATGGTCCCTAAAATAGTGCTAGATAACAGCCCGCTGCAAGATAAAGTACAAATACTAACACCAAAAATGCAAGCACCTGATGGGTTTGATATTGGTTTGGCAGTATTAAGGAAAGAGTTAAATGACCCTGCAATCAGTGCTTTGTGGAATATTGCGCAAACTTTAGATGCAAAAGCGATTTAATGCGCGCAGAGAATAAGCAAGTTAGTTAAATAGTATGAATAGAGGTTGCGTATAAGTTTACTGTTACTTAACATTGAGCGCTAATAACAAAAACAATGACGCTTGAGAGTTTATTTATGAACCACGCCGAATCACTTGCTCATTCTGCTCAATGCCTAAAAAAGGCGATTCCTTTGATGGTAAAATACCGAATGCCGGTTACACCCATCAACTATGCAATTTGGTACTGTTATATTCAAGGAAACAAACCTTCATTAAATGCTGAGTTAGACCATGTTATTGCTCTGCAACAAACATGTTCACAAGACAAAGCAAAAGAAATTTTTGATAAACATTTAACGCAAGACGATCTCGTTTTTTTTCAAGAAATGACTGAAAAATTTCATACAACTATGGAGTAAGTTCAGCAAGATATAAGCACAACGCTTGATCACTCTAAAAGCTTTACGACGAGTTTAGTTGACTCACAAAATGAATTAAATATGCTTGTTGATGTAAACTCTTACAATGAGATACTAGGTTGTGTTGAGCGTTTAACCGACGATTCTATTGCAATGCAAGATTATGCTCGGGAGTTTCAGACTAAATTAGCCGTTGCCTACAATGAAATAAAAGATTTAAAAGAAGCACTCAATATTTCAAAGGAAGCAGCCGATATCGACACGCTTACGGGTTTTTATAATCGAGGTAAGTTTGATTCTGATATTGTAAACTTTTGCCTCGAATACTCAGAGCAAGCGCAAGAAGACTCTCTTGCCGTACTCATTATGTTTGATATTGATCATTTTAAGCGCTTTAACGATGATTTTGGCCATCAAAAGGGTGATGAAGTGCTTAGGCTAGTTGCTAAAAAAGTGAGAGAAAATACAACTGAAGCTGCAAATGTGTATAGATACGGTGGCGAGGAGTTTTGCATAACAGCCTACTTTGACACTATTAACGATATAATAGCATTTGCAGATTGTATTCGTTTAGCAATAGCAAAATTGGCGATTCGTAAAAAGCATGATGTAACTGCAAAACGTGCTATTTCAGCAAGTTTTGGCTTAGCAATTTTACGGCCATTTACAAATAGTTCTGTTTTAGTTGAGCGTGCAGATAGAGCCTTATACATTGCCAAAACACATGGACGAAATCGTATAGAAATAGCCCCTGATATTTAATAAGTGCCAGAGGTTTTTGATTTATTTGGGTTAAAGCCGCTCAATTTAGGGCGATTTAATCCAACTTCAGTTTTGGTAAACAAGCAGGTAAAACCCAATAGAGCTGTAGCGAGTTAGCTCTTAGTAATTTTTTATTTGAATAATTGCATTTGCTACGTTGTGCCTCATTTTCAAAGTATCTTAAAGTACTATTAGTCAAAAACTACACAAGCAACTCAAAGTACAATCCTTAGACACAACTACCTTGAAAGATAAATAGTCCGAAAAGCATAAAGTTAACATTTTTGTATACAAATTGTGAATAATTGTAACCAGCTAGAGCTAGTTTAAAAAGACCTTGCTAGTATGGGGAACTTACTTAATTTAATTCTTTGATGTACGCTGATGCGGTATTCCTTCTCCTTATTAACAGCTCTATGTTTTAGCACTTTGTTTGCTTGCCTTTCGGTGCAAGCAACACAGGCAAGCAAGCATGCTGACGATTATACAGAGCAAGATATAACAACCGATCGTCTGCATTTGAGTTTAAGTGTTGGGGCTGGAGTTATAACCAACCCTTTGCATGGTGGAGATAATATTCCGCTTGTGCTTATTCCACAAATTGCATTTTATGCAGAGCAATGGTTTTTTGATAATGGCCGCCTTGGCTATTCATTTTCACAATCCCCAAAGCATCACTTTAATCTAGTTAGTGAACTCAACTCTGAATCTCGCTTTTTTATAGACTGGCACCCTAAAAATGTATTTGCATTGCAAAGTAGTGCTCTTAATAATCAGCTCGTAATGCAAAATGAAGCCTCGTCCTCTCGCTATGTTGATATTGATAATTTGCATAAACGGCAAATTGCCTTGGATGCGGGTATTGCATATCACTATGTAAATGATGACCATGTTTTTTCAGTTCAGGCTCTGCATGATATAACCGATGTTTATCGAGGTGTACGCGGTGCATTGCAGTGGCAATATCATACTGTGCTAGGAAAGCTTAAAATAAAGCCAACACTTGGAATAAACTATAAATCTGCGGAACTAAATAGCTATTTTTATGGACTTAATGAGGGTGAAACTCAATTTGGCAAAATAGACGTTGGTAGTAGTTGGCAACCTTATGCTAAAATCGACGCCCGTTGGCCACTGAGTAAGGCTGACTCTCTTCGTTTTCATGTAGCATATTACGACTATTCGGCTATGGATGGCAGTCCGCTCTTTGAACGTACTTATTCAATGACTGCATTTATAGGATTCGATCGTACTTTTTAATATGAAGTATTCAATATTAGTTGTGTTTATTACCACTTTTTTTAGTGGTTTTAGTATGGCACAAACCCCTGTTTTTAGTGTTTCTCCAAAAGTCTGCGTGGTTTCCGAACAGCAGGATTTTTGCGATCTTGATTTACAGTTTAAATGGCTATTAAACACCTATAGTGATGTCTGTTTGTATCAACAAGAACAACTACTTCAATGCTGGCAGCAGCAGCGTTCTGGGCAATTTAATTATAAAGCGCGTGTTCAGGTGGAGACCATATACTCCTTAATCAATCCTCATACGGGTGTGTTAATAGCAAAAACACAGGTTGAAGTACAAAGCGCCCATGCTAAAAAAAATAGGCGTAGGCTTCGCTCTCCGTGGAGCTTTTTTTAATTTAGGAGCAACTAATGCCAAAAATTTTACTTGTTGAAGATGATCTCGGTTTACAACAGTTAACAAAAGATTACCTTGAACATAATGGCCTTGAAGTCGAAGTGTTAGACCGCGGTGACGAAGTGTTTAATTACCTAGAAAACAATACACCCGATTTAATGATTCTAGACGTTATGCTGCCAGGTAAAGATGGCTTTAGCGTTTGCCGCCAAGTAAGAGATAAATTTACTCTACCAATTTTAATGTTGACTGCTAAAGGTGAAGACTTCGACCAAGTACTTGGTTTAGAACTTGGTGCTGATGATTATGTAATAAAACCAGCAGAGCCACGTGTATTACTAGCGCGGATCAATGCATTACTTCGACGTGGGCAACCAACAGTAAAATCTAGTGAAGAACTGCAGTTTGGTGATTTAGTCATCGATAAAACAAGCCGTATTGTAAAACTAAGTGATTCAGAGATTGTATTAACTTCGCACGAGTTTGAACTACTATGGCTATTAGCGTCAAATGCGGGTGAAGTACTAAGCAGAGAGCATGTGCACCAACATATGATTGGCCGTCAATACGACGGACTTGATAGAACTGTGGATGTACGCGTATCACGAATTCGTAAAAAATTAGGCGACAACAGTGATAAGCCGTATCGTATAAAAACTGTATGGGGACAAGGCTATTTATTTGTTTCTGATGCGTGGGATCTCTAGAACTATTTAAGGTTAATCGGCTGTAATGGGAAAACTGTTTACCAGCTTATACTTATATATCATTGTTTCATTATTTGTTGTAAGTGGTGTTATTGAGCAGCTGTGGCCTTATGAAGAGTCGCAGCAGCAGGTCTTCTTAGACGATGAGTTTGGGCAATCACTGTGGTTGCTTTCGCAAACCCCAAATGGTCTTAAAAAGCTAAAGCATAACTTTGAAAGTAAAGTGATTGAACGACGTGATTTAATACTCCCTCAAAAACAACAATCGCAGCTAAATCAAAATCACTACTTATATTTGTATGATAAGCAACAACGCATTGTTTGGTATGTAGATCTCGGTAATGATTCATTACTTCAGGTAGGGCCGGTAGGTGTATTAACGCAAGAATCATCTTCAGTTTGGCCGTATTTATTACTACTTATTATTGTAGGTATACCAGTTGGGCTATGGAGCTTTTTACTCTGGCGTGACTTTGCAAAGCTACGTAAAGCGTGTGAAGCGGTAGAGGGTTTGCAAGACTTTCAACTAAATGACTCTTCTAAGTCTTTCTTTTTACCTATAACAGATACATTAAAGGTAATGCAGCAACGTATTGAGTTTTTACTTAGTGCGCAGCAAGAGCTTACCTCATCGGTATCACATGAATTTAGAACGCCATTAGCACGTTTAAAGTTTGCAATTGTAATGTTACAAGAGCAAATGCTTGATGAAAAAGGCGAAAAATACCTAACAAACATGCAAACAGACATTAGTGAGCTTGAGTCACTAGTCTCTGAAATGCTTGAATACGCGCGATTAGACTCTCAACAACCAAGTTTACAGCCAATAAACTGCGATTTAGCTGGGCTGGTAAAAACCACTGTTGAAAAGCTAAATTTTGAAGCTAGAACAACGCTCTCTATAAACCTCCCTGAGCATTTAAATTACTACTGTGATAGCCACTTTATGGCGCGAGTATTTCAAAATTTAATTGGCAATGCGCTCAAATACACTCATCAACAAGTCAAAATTTCATTGCTACAAGAGGCAACTCACATCGTATTGATTGTTGAAGATGATGGTGAAGGGATTGACCCCGTTGAGCGAGAAAACGTATTTAAGCCTTTTACTCGATTAGATAAAAGTAGAGGCAAGGACACTGGTGGCTTTGGTTTAGGGCTTGCTATAGTTGCTAAAATTGTGTCGTGGCACCAAGGAGAGTGTAAAGCAGAAAGCTCAAGCTTAGGTGGTGCTAAATTTATTGTATATTTACCTCTCAAATTTAAGACATAAAAAAAGCGCCTAAGGCGCTTTTTTTGCGGTTAAAAACCAAAATCAACAAGTAGCAATATAATAGACCGCAAGTATTTAAAAAAGTTCTCAATTATTTTTTATTTTTTTCAAGTAATGGCATTAACATTTGCTCAAGGCCATTTAGTTTAACCTCATACATCATCGCTAGTTGGCTACCAAGTTTTGAGTCAGGAAATCCCTGCTGTTTGAACCACACCAAATAAGGTTCTGGTAGTAGTAATAAAGGGCGCCCAGCATATTTCCCAAAAGGCATCGTTGTATTTACAGCTATTTTTAATTGTTTTGGATCCATAAGAGTTACTTAGGTTTTAAAGTCTGCGTAAGTGTAAGGGATTTTAGAAATATAAAATAGGCTGTGACGGGCAAGAAACAGCCTATTTTGCGAGGGAGTAGGCCCTCTGATTTAATAATTTTTGTTGATTAATATAAACCTAGTTGAACTTTAATTAGCTGGGATCTAATTAAGTTATTATTAGAACATGGGTTTTTATTTAACCAACACGGATAGTCTACCTGTTTTTCATTGTTGTGGTGAAATGGCTTGTAAAGGAATGTAAATAGAATTGCTTTTTATTTAGAAACTAATAACAAAGCCTTAATAATTCTAAGACTTTGTTATTTATAGACGTTATAAAAAGTGATTATTCGTTAAATAGCTCTTGTTTAACGTGTTCTGCAAAACCACTACCTGCTTCTAAGTAAAAGTTATAAGTAGAATGAACACCCATTTCTTCTAGCTCTTTTTGTTGATCAGGATAGTTTGCAATAGCTGTTACTTGGCCTTTATAACCAGAGGCTTGTAGCTGCTCTAACGCAAAAATATTTTGCATATGCTTTGGCATCGCAAGCATGACCATTTCTACTTGCGAATGATTTACTCGTTGCCAAAAGTCAGGATCTGTTGCATCAGCAATTAAGACGTTGCGGCCTCTGTTAACGTGCTTATCTACCACCTCAGGTTTTATATCTATGCCTGCAACAACATTTGGGTGAGTCGCGTTAATAGTCTCATACGCACCAGTACCAATACGTCCCATACCAAAAATGACTATTTTAGTATCGTTTAGGTTAACGGGTAGCTCTTCAGCTAAACGAGTTTTGCTTTCAAACTTTAATAGCCAGTGCTCTATTTTTACGTATAACTCGTTTGAGCGCTTATTTAACGGCGAGGCAATTACAAAGGTAATGGAAACAGCAATTGCCATTACAGCGAGCCACTCCGAAGTGATCATGCCTGTGCTAGCTGCTACTGCACATACAATTAACCCAAATTCACTGTAGTTAGATAAACTAAAGGCGGTAAGTAATGATGTACGCGCGCGTAGTTTGAATATATTCGTGAACACATAATAAAGCGCTATTTTAATCGGTAAAACTAAAACAAGTATAATGGCAACGATTAATGAGCTAGTGGTTAGCTCTGCGCTCAAGCCAATACTTAAGAAAAAACCGACTAATAATATGTCTTTTAAATTAAGCAGGGATTTTGATAGCTCGCCTGCCTTTTTGTGAGGGGCAAACATCATTCCTATTATTAGTGCACCTAAATCGCCTTTTAGGCCTGCAAATTCAAATGCATGATAACCAGCAACTAAAGCAAAGAAAAAACCAAATAATGGTAATAGTTCACCATGTTTAGAGCGATTTAATACGCCATACATGACAGGTCGTAATAAAGGCAGAGCAATTATTAATGCAATTGCCCACACATTTGGAATTTTACCTGTACTAATCGCTAAAAAGATAACTGCAAAGATATCTTGCATGACTAGTATACCAATGGCTATTTTACCGTGAAGGCTTGCCATTTCTCCGCGTTCTTCAAGCACTTTTACTGCAAATACAGTACTTGAAAAACTAAGCGCAAACCCAACCAGTAAAGCACTTTGCCAACTTAAATCAATAAACAGTGGAATGGCGAAAATACCAAGCAATAACATAAAGCCACTAAAAAGCGCACTGCTAAAAATAATATGCAATGTTGCAGGCGCCCACACTTGGGGTTTAATTAAACTGTTTACCTTTAGCTTTAAACCAATACTAAAAAGAAGAAGGGTTACGCCAAGTGCTGCTATTGTATCGAGCAACTCTGTACTTTTATAACCCGATAAATTTAAAGCAAAACCTGCTAATAAAAATCCAATAAGAGGAGGCAGCTTTAACTGATAAACAGCAAAACCACACACAAACGCGGCAGCAAAATAGATTAGTTCCATAATTCTTAATATCACTTCATTTGGGGTTGCAGTGTAACGAAAAATTTATACCATTGAAAATAAAAATAGACCTAAAAATGAACGTGTCTAATCAGATATATGGCTAACTGTGTATAAAAAATGCGCATCAAACATACATTTAATCGTAAATAGTATGTAAATAACATTTTTTCACTGACATTGGCTTTTAAATATGGTTAAGATGCGATAACGAAGAAGTTTAAGCGAGAGCAAATAATAGAGCCGCTCAGCTTAAGGAGAAATATATGTTTAAAAAGATTTTAGCGTCGGTAGGTATTGGTGCTGCAAAAGTAGATACTGTTTTAGAGACTGAACACCTACAACCTGGTCAGCTTTTTAACGCACAAATAGTCATTACCGCAGGTGATGTTAGCCAAGATATTGCAGGCTTAGATTTATTACTTATGACCCGTGTTAAAGTGGCAGGTGATGATGGCGATTATTTTACCAATCATGTGATTGACCAATGGCGAATTACAGATATAGGTACAATTGAGCCGGGCGAAGTTAAAAGTATCCCTTTTGAAGCACGCCTTCATTCTGAAACTCCTATTACAGAAATTAATGCAGGTTACAATCAATCTCATGTGTGGCTTGAAACAGGCTTGGATATTGATTTAGCACTTGATCCGAGCGATAAAGACCATTTACATATTTACCCTAATGAAGCTGTTAAAACGTGCATGCAGGCGATGGAAAAATTAGGCTTTAGCTTAATGAAAGCTGATGTAGAAAAAGGTCATTTGCGCGCTTCTACATTTCAATCGTTATCGGGCTGTTATCAGGAGCTTGAATATAAACCAAATAGCCGTAGTTTATTTGGCATTCAAGAGATTGAGTTGTCATTTGTTCCAGAGGCACATAAAACACATGTGCTCATAGAACTAGACAGAGCTTTTAGAGGCGATGGTTATGTAGATTTAACCATAGAGCATGACCATGTGAATGTATCGCAGTTGTGCGACCAACTAGAGCGTTTATTTGCTTAATATAAATTAACAAGTGAATAATATTATTAAACCCGGCCTAGGCTGGGTTTATTGTTTATAGGATTTAAAATGCAATTTAAATGTGAGCAGTTTAATGCTTTAGATGCGCATACTCTTTTTACTATTATGCGAGGACGTGTGGACGTATTTGTTGTAGAGCAGGCGTGTCCTTATCCTGAACTTGATGATGTAGATATAGCTTTAAATACACAGCATCTATATACATTAGACAGTGGGCAGCTACACACTTATGCGCGATGTTATGAAAAAAATGAGCAATATAGCGCAATAGGGCGCGTGCTGGTAAGTAAAAGCGCGCGTGGCAAAGGCGACGCCACTTTACTTGTAAGTAGAGCTATAGAGTGCTGTAAAGAGCGGTGGCCGGAACGAGATATTTATATTGGTGCACAAACCTACTTACTTGATTTTTACCGCTCCTTTGGCTTTGAAGATTACAAAAGTGAATATCTAGAAGACGGCATACCTCATCAAGATATGATTTTAAAACTCACTCAATAAATCCAATTTAAGCAGCTATAAAAAAGCCCACTAATGTGGGCTATTTTATTTAAAACTATTTTAAGGCTAAGGTATCATTTAGCTCAATAGTGAATGTAAAAACACCATGCCAATAGCAAGTGGACATACAAACTTAGTATACCAAGGCCATATTTTCCAAAACAATGTATTGTGAACTTCAGGGTTACCCTCTTGAATTGCTTTTAGTAATGAGCCTCTATACCAAATCCAGCCTACAAATATACAACACATAAGACCAAGTAAAGGCTGAGCTACTTTTGTAGTGAGAGTGATTACTAAGCCAAATAAGCTGCTAAGGTTACACACAATTGTAATACTGACGATAGCGATTAGCGCCCCAATTAACCACGTTGCTTGAACGCGTTTCATCCCAAAGCGCTCTACGGTGTATGATACTGGCGCCTCTAACATTGAAATAGATGATGTTAAAGCGGCAATACTCATTAACGCAAAAAATGAAAAACCCACAAATAAGCCAACTTCGCCCATTCCATCAAATAAAGCGGGGAGTACCTGAAATACTAATGTATCTTCAGAGAGTAGCTTACCCGTTGTGGCCGAGAATATTTCAACGCCTTGAGCTTGTGCTACATACATAGCTGGAATAATCAGTAAACCTGCAACAAAGGCTATAAATACATCAATAAGGGTTACATAGGCACCTAAAGAAACGAGGTTTTCTTTTTTACTAATGTACGAGCCGTAAATAATCATTACGCTAGTGCCAAGCGATAATGAGAAGAAAGCTTGCCCTAATGCACTTACTAATAGTTTTGCGTCAAAAATAGATGAAAAGTCAGGGACTAAGTAGGCTTTTAAGCCTTCCATAGCACCATCTTGCGTCATTACATAAGCAATAAGTGCAAATAAAATGCCTAAAAGTGCAGGCATTAAACGCTTAGACCACTTCTCAATACCGTTTTCAACGCCTCTACTTATAATAGCGACTGTTAGTACGATAAAGATCATGGTGAATATAATATTTCGAGTAAGTGATTGCTCGCTTAACCATGTAGATGCTGTGTTGGCACCAACTAAAGTGGCTATTGGTTCAGCTGTGGCGCTGAGCATCCAACCGGCAACAATGGCGTAAAAGCTTAGTATAAAGCCAGCGCATAAAATACCGCCAAAACCAACAGCAAAGGCAAAGTGTTTTTGCCATGGCTTATTAGATATTTTTTGAAGAGATGACACTGCGTTTGCTTGGCCATGACGTCCAATCATAAGTTCAGCCATTAAAGCGGGGTAGGCTAAAAAGAACGCAAGCACTAAATATGCGACTAAAAATGCAGCACCGCCATTACTGGCTGTTTGTGTAGGGAATCCCCAAATATTGCCCAAACCAACGGCAGAACCCGCTGCGGCCATAATAAAACCAAAGCGAGAGCTAAACTCGCCTCTAACTGCGCTCATATTATTGTACTTCTCTATTGTGTGACGGCGGTGACAATCTACTGGAAATGTAAAAAAATAAAAAGTGCTTATTTGCTGATCTAGCACAAATTAATAAGTAAAGTGTATGTTATAACCATCGATTTTAATTGTTGTTATTAAGTCGTTTAAAATAACGAGTTGATTTTGTTTAATAATTGTTAATTACAGTCTGTAACTATTGCTTTACGGATTATGGTGCTGTGCAATAGTTAGAGTAAAGCACGCACCACCTAGCTGGGTGCTTTTAGTTACTTTAACGCTGCCATGATGCCAATCAGCTACTTTGGTAACAATGGCTAAGCCAAGGCCATAACTTTTATCGGCTCTGTTACGGTGATCTTCCTCTCTAAAAAATGGGCTAAATACGTTACTAAAGTTTTCTTGTGCGATACCTGGGCCGTCATCTTCTACCGTTATTATAAGCTGTTGCTCGTGTAACCTTGCACTGAGGTAAATATGTTGGTTTGCAAAATCACATGCGTTTGTTAATAAGTTAGTAATTGCACGAGCCAACCAGTGAAGATCTGCATTTATTATTTTATCAGTACTATTGAGTTGTACGTTGAGCATTTGCATTTCAAGTTTTGGTGCAAGTTGAACTAAAATATCTTCAAGGTAGGATTTAATATTGGTTGATGAATAGGTCAGTTTATTAGCGTTTTGCTCTAAAGTAGCAAATGCTAAATAGCTACTAAGCATCGATTCCATATGATCTAAATCGTTTTCCATACGGGTTAAATACTGTTTTATTTTTTGCTCATCATGGCTATCTAATGCCGCATCTAAACCAAATCGCAGGCACGCGATAGGGGTGCGTATATCATGAGACAAGCTTGAGGCCATTAGCTTGTTTTCGGCGACAAGCTTCTCTATTTGGCTGGCCATGCGATTAAAAGTAAGCTCTACGTCTTTTATGTAAGTAAAATGCGATACTTTTATTCGGGCTTGAACATTACCTGAGGCAAACTTTTTAGCGGCTTTATTTAACACGGTTAATCGTTTAGCTAAGGGCGCAATAATAAACCCCATAAATACACATAAGCCTGCGTAAAAGAGTAAGGTTAATATAATATCGTTATGTTGCTCGCTATCAAAAATTTTATCTAAACGCATTGATAAGTGAAAAGGATTTAAAACAGCGCTGCTATAAAGCATATAAAAGCCTTGCTGATCTTCTAAAATCAGCCCACCCGGCGTATGCATTTGTAATAATAAAGAAGGCGGTAAAGCAAGTGATTCATTAGGCTTGTAATCAATTAAAACATCAAACTCTAGCGCCAGTTGTTTTACATAATCGCTGCGCTCAGATGTGGGTATGTTAGCTAACTGCTTATTGAAACCCATGATCATTTTACTTTGCTGACTAAATTCATCTTGTGGGGTATGCGCTTGTTGACTAAAAGCATCAATAAGCCAGCCCAATACCACAATAGATAAAAGTGCACTGCCTAGAAGCGATATATAAAACTTTTTCATTTATTCATCGCTCTGTTACCACGCGGTAGAAACAAGTAAATAGCCACGGCCCCAAATGGTTTTAATTTTTTCAGGGTTTTGTGGGTCATCATTAAATTTTTTACGAAGTGCAGAAATAAGTACATCAACACTTCTATCAAGCCCGTCGTACTCTCTACCTTTCGTCGCTTTAAATACGGCATCGCGTGAGACAACTTGACCTGCATTACTTGCAAGGTAGTGCAATAATAGATATTCGGCGCTTGATATGTTTACATCTTGCTCGTTAAGGGTCACATTTCTTGATTCGGTATTAATACTAAGCGTACCAACTTGAATAACGCTTTGGCTAACCTGTGGCTTATTTGGCTCATTGTTTTGACGCAGTGCTGCTTTTATTCGCGCTAGCAATGCACGTGGACGCACCGGTTTCATTATGTAGTCGCTTGCGCCAACTTCTAAACCAATAACTTCATCCATCTCTTCATCGCGTGCGGTGAGCATTATAATAGGCGAATTATAAAAGCTACGAAGCTCTCTACATACGCTGATACCATCTTGCCCCGGGAGCATAATATCAAGGAGTACAATATTTGGATTTAACGTTTTGACCTGGCTAACAACTTCGTCACCACGATGACAAACATGCGTTGTATAGCCTTGCTCTGTTAAATATTCAGCAACCCATTGCGCTAGTGATGCATCGTCTTCAACAAGTAAAATAGTCCCGTAGTTATCCATAAAATATCCCTAATGCGATTGGTATTAAAATAGTCGCCAGCGGCGTTTTTTTTGTCTGTTTTGATAAACCCATTGTAGTTTTACTTCTGCTGTACTGATGACTTTGGATGTATTGCTATCAAATAGTTCAAATGAAATACTTTGCTGTGAGTCAAAAGCATAATTAAAAGTACCACTTTGTTGCTTTAGCCAACATTGCATAATGTACTTTGAAGTTGCATCGCGTAGGCAGTAATTACCAATGATAGGTTGCTCCCACGTAAGTGTGACATCGGCATAGCAATTACGCCCTTCGCGCAGTGCAACACAAGTGTCGGGTAGTGCTATGAGTGCTTCAGGGGGCTCCTGCGCTTTAACAGTAAAGGTACTGGGAAAGATCAGTAATACCCAAATCCATCTAAAATACATAACGTAGGCCTACCTTGGCTTTATGCTGATATCCTTGGGAAATAATGGGGCTGTCGTCAATTTCTTTTGAAAACCATGTAGTGAGCCAACCGGATAAAAACACCCAATCTTGGCTTATTGGATATTCAGCATGGAACTCAAAGATAATACTCGTACTGGCATTGCTGCTATAAATCGGGCGAAGGCTGGTGGCTTCATCGTTATCAATGCCAAAGTAATAATTGGTAAAATCGGCAGAGTAGGCGCTTAAACCAACACCAGATCTAAACTCCCAGTTTCGCCATGGCAAAATGTGGCTAAAAAAGCTATTTATAACCCAGCCATTATGAGCACCAGATACGTCATGAAGGTATTCAAAGGAGAATTGTGAGTTTTCAAATCGGCGGGTGAGCCTAAGACCAACATCAAAATCGTAATTACGTTTCTTAATACCTTGAAGCTCTTTTATAACACCGTGGTTATAAAACCCGAGGCCTTTTTCGTCAAACCCGGCTTGAGTATTTGTGCCAAGTATATCTAAGCCCCAATCAAATTTATCTATAAGACTGTAACCAATTACAAGACCACCGCTGAGTTGATTGTGATCAAAATCAAGATAAAATTTATCGTAAGAAACAGCAAGACTTAAATCAAGCTCAACGCCTTTATCGTAAGATTCGATACCGATTAGGTAGGAATCTTCAATATAAAAGCCCGCACCAGCACTCCAATCCCACGCAAAGCCTTGGGTTGGCTCTAACGTGTTATCGGCATAATAGCGGTTACTTGCCATACTTGTGGTGCTAAAAATAAAGCAAAAAAGCAATGTTATGCTCACTAAAGTATGGTTAAGCAAAGTGTTTCTCATCCCTAAGGGCCTAATTATTATTTGTTATTAAGCGTAGTATATTGTTAATTCGTCCCTTTAATCTGTAAAAAAATGTAGTAAGTATAAATTTACTGAACTTTAATTTTATCGATTAATATACTGCTCAAGTAAAACTGCATCATAGGTGTTAATGCACTTACTTCTGTTCTGTTACATGGACCGCTAAGTTTGGTAAGACTAGATAGTTTTGACAACGTTTTGTACTGAGGGATTTGAATGTCTTTCCCAAGTCTTTCAATGCGAGCTTCATCAGTGTTTTGTTGATGAACAAAAGCGACAACCTCAAGCTCATTAGTTATTTTTTGCTCTTCGGTAAAATTGTAAATTAGCGGCTCGCGATGAAAACTAGCACTGTCGATAGATGATTTAGCAAACCAAACAACATCACCCGATGACTTGTGCGTAAGACGCATACTAACTTGTGCGAACATAGCTGCGCACTGATGGGTTGGATATTGTTGTGCAACATTTGAATATAAAGTAAAAGGATTCTCTGGTTGCTTTATTGCGTACTTGGTATCGTCTGTAAAAGTTAAATCGAGTTGCTGAATTGTCAGTGTATAGTCGCTGTTATTTTTAGTTGTCACTTTTAGTTGTTTATCATTCAGTGCTTGGCTAATTTGCGATAGAAGTTTATCGGTCACGCTCGCTTTATCGGTAATGATTTTTACTGTCTGGTTTCTAACTACTTTATGTGCAGGAAGTTGAACCGATTTAACTTTTGGAGATGAGTGCTCTGTAGTGTACTCAAGCTGATAGGTCTGACTTTTTAATGTTGGCTTTAACGGCATAGCCAATGGCTCGGCTGGCTGCTTTGTAATAGCACAACCAGTTGATAATAATATAAAAAGTGACACAACTAAAAAACGCATAAGTACTAAACACCCGCTAAAAACCAAATAATCGTCGTATTGTACGTTAGTCCAAACAAAACTTCATGATATTATCTGCGCAGATGTGGTTAAAAAGATAAAATTTATAAAAATGAAGTATCTCAACTCTTTATTGTATAGCCTACCTGCTTTGTGTTTGTTGTTTAGCTCTGTGGGTTTTGCGGCAAAAGCGGATCCTGATTGGGATGCATTTGTAAAAAAATACGGCCGTTACGCACAAAAAAAATTAAAAAGTAAAGGTATACCTGGTGCAGCGCTTTCGATTGTAAGTATAAACAACTCAGACTACATCCACACTATGGGCGTAACTAAAACACGAAATGGACAAAAAGTTAATAAGCATACCCGCTTTAGACTTGCGTCTGTTTCTAAGACATTTGCAGGCTCGTTATCAGCTAAATTGGCTGCTAACGGCCTACTGGAGTTAGATAAGCCTGTTAGTGATTACATACCTGATTTTAAAGGAACTGTATATGAAAATGATTTAAAGGTGTTTCATCTTTTAAGTCATTCAAGCGGGTTAGTTCCTAATGCATACGATAATTTAATTGAATCTCGTATGGATTACTCCAGTATTGTTGAAAAATTACTTAGTGTTAAACCTATTTGCAAACCAGGCGAATGTTACGGTTATCAAAATGTTATGTTTAGCCTTATAGGTAATGTGATATTACAAAGCAGTGGTAAAAGTTACGCGCAATGGTTACGGGAAACTATTTTTGCGCCTTTAAAAATGAGTGATGCCAGCTTAGGTTTTGAATCTATGGTTCAGGATGAAAATTACGCATTACCACACGTGCGCGGTACAAAACGTTGGTATAGCGCTAAGCTTAAAAAAAATTATTATAAAGTGGGACCTGCAGCGGGTGTAAACGCAAGCGCAAATGACATGGCTATTTGGTTAAAAGCCCAGCTAGGGCAATACCCAGATGTTTTGTCATTGGATACTCTAGCAAAGCAAACGCGTCCTTATACACATACAAAAAAAGAAATGCATCGCAGGGTGTGGAAAAAACACCTTAATGAGGCTTATTACGGACTAGGTTGGCGGGTTTATAATTATGCTGATGAAACGCTTTACTATCATAGTGGCTGGGTGCAAGGATATAGAAGCGATGTGGTTGTGTTTCCCCACTTAAATGTTGGTTTTAGTTTAATCGTTAATGCTGAAACCGGCGTAATTAATGAATTAACAACTGAATTTATCGACAGGCTATTAGAATACAAACGAGGTAAAAAAATATGAATAAAATAATATTAGCAATCACTTTTTTAGCCTTGTCATTTAATTGTAGTTTGGCATTTGCCGCACCTGACGAGGTATATTTGTTTCGTCATAGCGAAAAGTTAACGGGGAAAAACCCAGCGCTCTCAGAAGAGGGGAAGGCACGTGCAAATAATTTAGTTACTTTGTTTAAAGAACATCAAAATATACATCTTTTTAGCAGCAACTATAAACGCACGTTGCAGACAGCCGCACCTTTGCAGGCACATTTTAATACCAAATTAAATGTGTATAACGCAGGTGAGCTAGGTGATTTAAAAAATGAGTTACTCAAACTAAAGGGTGTAGTTGTTGTTATTGGGCACAGTAATACGACGCCGCAACTGGCTGAACTACTCTCCAATGAAAAAGTGCCAGCTATGAGTGAGACACAATTTACTCAGTATTTTATATTGCATAATAAGCCCAGAAGTAATGGCACTGATTATGATGTAACGCACCATACAATGAGCTTTTAAATTAAAAAGTGTTATATAACAAAAAACCAGCATTAAGCTGGTTTTTTAATTTAAACGTACTAAATCCTTTAAATAGGATTAATTAGTTACGTGGTAAATGTATTTTTTTCTCAACACTTTGACGATAAAGCACAATAGTGTGACCTATCGTTTGTAGCTTAGTCGCACCAGTTTCACGTACGATTGCTTCAAAAATAAGTGCTTTTGTTTCACGATCATCAGTTGGAACTTTAACTTTGATTAATTCGTGAATTTCTAATGCACTTTGAATTTCGACTACTACGCCTTCGGTTAAACCGTTAGAACCTAGTAAAACTACAGGCTTAAGGCTATGTGCCTGACCTTTTAAAAATTGCTTTTGTTTGTTTGATAATGTCATGTTTATACAAATTTTGCTGAATATGGCTTGAATTAAGGGTATTCTAACGCCATCTAAAGAATATTACTAATTAGTTGCGTGTTAATTTATGACAAATAAAAAACAGTCAGCCAGTTCACAGCGATGGCTGAAAGAACATTTTGATGATAAATATGTTCAAGAAGCGCAAAAAAAAGGCTGGCGTTCCCGAGCGGTTTTTAAATTAGATGAAGTACAAAATAGAGATAAGATACTTCGCCCTGGCATGACCGTTGTTGATTTAGGGGCAGCGCCAGGAAGTTGGTCTCAATACTTGGCTGAAAAAGTAGGCGACAAAGGTCAAGTAATTGCGTGTGATATATTACCAATGGATTCACTTGCGGGCGTTGACTTCTTACAAGGTGACTTTCGTGAGGAGGCTGTACTAAATGCGTTGTTAAAACGTATTGATGGTAAAAATGTTGATGTGGTACTCTCTGACATGGCACCAAATATGAGTGGCAATAACTCAGTAGATCAAGCAGGTAGCATGTATTTGGTAGAACTTGCGCTAGATATGTGTAGCCAAGTACTAAAGAAAAATGGCGCATTTATTGTTAAAGTTTTCCAAGGCGAAGGCTTTGATCAATACTTGCAAGATGTACGTAATAGTTTCAAAGCAGTGAAAATACGCAAACCTGATGCCTCACGTGCCCGTTCTCGGGAAGTATATATAGTAGCGACTGGATACAAACTGTAGTACAGTTGCTTGGCGTTTAGTTGAACTTAAATTAATTGGATACAAGAGGTTAACCCCTTGAGCGATATGGCGAAAAATTTAATACTATGGCTGGTGATTGCAGTTGTGCTGATGTCAGTCTTTCAGAGCTTTAATGGCGGCGAGCAAGTTGATCGTCAAACTAGTTACACTCAATTTGTTAAAGATGTCCGTAGTGGCTCTTTACAAGAAGTTATTATTGACCGTGGTACAGGTAATATTACTGGTACTAAGAGCAGTGGTGAGCGTTTTCAAACAACGATGCCAATGTACGATGAAGATTTAATTAATGACTTACTTAAAAATGATGTAAATGTGAAGGGTGTACAACCTGAAGAACAATCATTTTTAGCAAGTATATTTATTTCTTGGTTCCCAATGATACTCCTTATAGGTGTGTGGATATTCTTCATGCGTCAAATGCAAGGCGGCGGCGGTAAAGGCGCTATGTCATTTGGTAAGAGTAAAGCTCGGTTAATGAGCGAAGACCAAATTAAAACAACGTTTGCCGATGTGGCAGGTTGTGATGAAGCGAAAGAAGACGTTACTGAATTGGTCGACTTTTTACGTGACCCATCAAAATTTCAAAAGCTTGGCGGTAGTATTCCAAAAGGCGTACTTATGGTTGGTCCTCCAGGTACTGGTAAAACGCTACTTGCAAAGGCAGTTGCTGGTGAAGCAAAAGTACCGTTTTTTACAATTTCGGGTTCAGATTTTGTTGAAATGTTTGTGGGTGTTGGTGCATCACGTGTACGTGATATGTTTGAACAAGCTAAAAAAGCGGCGCCTTGTATTATCTTTATAGATGAGATTGATGCTGTTGGTCGTAAACGTGGTGCTGGTATGGGCGGCGGTAACGACGAGCGTGAGCAAACACTTAACCAAATGCTAGTAGAGATGGATGGCTTTGGTGGTAACGAAGGTATAATCGTTATTGCAGCAACTAACCGACCAGATGTATTAGACCCTGCATTACTTCGTCCAGGTCGTTTTGACCGTCAAGTTGAAGTAGGTTTACCTGATATTCGTGGTCGTGAGCAAATACTTAAAGTACACATGCGTAAAGTGCCATTAGGCGATAACGTAGAAGCGGCTCTTATAGCACGTGGTACTCCTGGTTTCTCAGGTGCTGATTTAGCAAACTTAGTAAACGAAGCTGCGCTTTATGCTGCACGTGGTAATAAACGTGTTGTAAGTATGGCTGAATTTGACGCTGCTAAAGACAAGATCATGATGGGCGCAGAGCGCAAGACCATGGTGATGAGCGAGCAAGAAAAAGCAATGACTGCGTACCACGAAGCAGGCCATGCAATTGTTGGTCGTATGGTGCCAGAGCATGATCCAGTTTATAAAGTATCTATTATTCCACGTGGCCGTGCGCTGGGTGTAACAATGTACTTACCAGAACAAGATCGTGTTAGCCATTCAAAAGAGCTTTTAGAATCAATGATTTCTAGCCTTTATGGTGGCCGTATTGCTGAAGCGCTTATTTACGGTGCAGATAAAGTAACAACGGGTGCAAGTAATGACATTGAACGAGCTACAGATATAGCGCGTAAAATGGTTACGCATTGGGGTTTAAGTGAAAAACTAGGTCCGTTACTTTACGCTGAAGATCAGAACGAAATGTATATGGGTGGCGGTGGTAGCCGTTCATCTAGCATGTCAGACGATACAGCTAAAATAATTGATGCAGAAGTACGTTTATTTTCAGATCGTAACTATCAAAGAGCAGAAGAAATATTAAAAGAAAACATTGATATTCTTCACTCAATGAAAGATGCATTAATGAAATACGAAACTATTGATGCTAAGCAAATTGATGATTTAATGGCACGCCAACCAGTGCGTGAGCCGCGCGATGCTCATGACCGCCATGAAGCTAAGCCGGTAAAAGAGCAAGAGCCAGTGCTTGATGAAAGTCAAAAAGCGGATGATTCATCGAAAAAAGATGAAACAAACCTTGATGATAAAGCTGAATAATCGTTAAAATAGTAATGAAAGCCCCGAATTTCGGGGCTTTTTTGTATCAGCTATTTAGAAAAAGAATAAAGGTTGGCAATGACTAATATATTAAAGCTTCCCAGAGGACGTACGCTCAATATTGAAAAGCCTGTTATTATGGGAATATTGAATGTAACGCCAGACTCATTTTCTGACGGCGGGCAGTTTTTAGACCCTAAAATAGCGCTAAAGCGCGCAATGCAATTATTAGATGACGGTGCGCAAATTTTAGATATAGGGGGAGAATCTACCCGCCCCGGCGCGCCAGATGTGAGTTTAAAAGATGAACTTGCCCGAGTAATTCCTGCTATTAAAGCGATACGTGAGTACAGTGATTGCGTTATTTCAATTGATACTAGTAAAGCGCAAGTTATGGAGCAAGCAATACTCGCTGGGGCAGATATAGTCAATGATGTAAGAGCTCTACAAGAAATAAACGCCTTAGAAACGGTTGCGCAGTATGAAGATGTAGCAATTTGTTTAATGCATATGCAAGGGCAACCCCGCAGCATGCAGTGCGCACCTCATTACGACAATCTGTTTGCAGATATAAATATGTTTTTTAGTGAACGTATTAAAGCATGTGAAACAGCAGGGATTAAGTTTGAGCGACTTATTCTAGACCCTGGTTTTGGATTTGGAAAAACACTTAGCCATAACTATCAAATATTGGCTAAGTTTGATGATTTTAATAAATTAGGTTTGCCATTATTGGCCGGATTATCTCGTAAGTCGATGATAGGTAATCTATTAAATAGAGAAACAAATGAGCGATTAGCGGGCAGCTTAGCGGGTGCGTTAATCGCGGCGCAAAATGGCGCAAGAATTATTCGTGTACATGACGTTAAAGAAACCGCAGACGTACTTGGTGTATATCAAGCCTGCGAGAAAGGAATTGCATAATGAAAGAAAGAAAATATTTTGGTACTGATGGCGTACGTGGTCTAGTAGGAACGCCACCTATTAACCCTGAGTTTGCAATGAAGTTGGGTTGGGCTGCAGGGCGCGTATTATCTCAAAGTGGTACTAAAAAAGTCATTATAGGTAAAGATACGCGTATTTCGGGCTATATGCTTGAAACCGCACTTGAGGCTGGTTTAATTGCCGCTGGTATTGATGTTGTATTACTGGGTCCAATGCCGACACCTGCAGTTGCGTATTTAGCGCAAACATTTCGTGCTGAGGCAGGTATTGTAATTAGTGCCTCACATAATCCGTATTACGATAACGGTATTAAGTTTTTCAATGGTCAAGGCTTAAAGCTTGATGATGCAGTAGAGCTTCAAATTGAAGCGATGCTTGATGAGCAAATGACATGTGTTGCTTCAGATAAATTAGGCAAAGCTTCGCGTTTAGTTAGTGCAGACGGCCGTTATATAGAGTTTTGTAAGAGCCAGTTCCCCCAAGGGTTATCTTTAGAAGGGCTTAAAATTGTTGTCGATTGCGCAAATGGCGCTACATACCATATAGCTCCTTCTGTCATGCGCGAACTTGGCGCTGAAGTTATAACACATGCATGCGAGCCTAATGGCGTTAATATAAATCATGAATGTGGCGCTACTCATGTAGATACCCTTAAACGCAAAGTGCTTGAATTTAAAGCTGACGTAGGTATTGCATACGATGGGGATGGCGATCGTGTAATGATGGTTGATCATAATGGTCGTGTATTTGATGGTGACGATTTAGTTTATATTATTGCTTGCCAAGCTGCCGAAGATGATATATTGGGTGGAGGTGTAGTTGGCACTGTAATGTCTAACATGGGTCTTGAAAATGCTTTAAAAGCGAAAGGTATCGAGTTTGCTCGCAGTAAAGTGGGTGACCGCTATGTAATGGAATTACTACAGCAAAAAGGCTGGAAAATTGGCGGTGAAAGCTCAGGCCATGTATTAAATTTAGATTTAATTAGCACGGGTGATGGCATTATATCAAGTTTGCAAGTACTTGCAGCTATGGTTGCACAAAACCGTACACTACAAGATTTGGGTGCTGGTTTTACTAAATATCCAATGAAAATGATTAACGTGCGCTATACCGCTGGAACAGATCCGACAAAAGCGCCAGAGGTACTTTCAGCTGTAGCAGAAGTTGAGCTTGCTTTAGGCGACAAAGGCCGAGTTTTACTGCGCAAATCAGGTACTGAACCTGTGGTTCGTGTTATGGTTGAAGCCGAGCAAGAAAAAATTGTAATAGACAGCGCTCAAAAAATTGCAGCTGTTGTAGAATCTATGAGCAAACAGACTGATTAATAACAATAACCTCTTGTAACTTTGGGCGAGAAAAGTTAATATCTCGCCCGCTTTCTAATGTGGAGTGGAAAATGGCAATACGCAAGGCGATGGTCGCAGGCAACTGGAAAATGAATGGTTCGTTAGAGCTAGTTAAACAAATGTCTGATGCTATTAACGATGTAAAATCACAAGAGATGGACATTGTTTTATTTCCTCCATTCCCACTTGTACCAGCGATGATAGCTAGTGGTGTTTCTACAGGCGCTCAAACTGTTTCTGAAAATACACCTGGTGCGTTTACCGGTGAAGTAGACGGACAGCTTCTAAAAGATTTAGGTGCAACTTACGTACTCGTTGGTCACTCTGAACGCCGCAGTATTTATAACGAAAGTAATGAAACTGTCGCTGAAAAGTTTGCTAGAGCACAAGAAGTTGGGTTAACACCAATTTTATGTGTTGGCGAAAGTGAAAGTGAGCAAGAAAACGGTCAAACCGAACAAGTAGTTGCTGCACAAATTGATGCAGTAATTGAAAAATTAGGTGTAGCAGCACTGAAAGATTCTGTGATAGCATACGAGCCCGTTTGGGCCATAGGCACAGGTAAGACTGCATCGCCAGAGCAGGCACAAACTGTTCATAAATTTATCCGTGATAAAATTGCTGCACTTGACAGCACTTTAGCACAAGGGCTTTCCATCTTATATGGTGGTAGCGTTAATGAAAAAAATAGCGAATTATTATTTGCACAAACAGATATAGATGGCGGCTTAATTGGCGGCGCAAGTCTAAAAGCAGAATCTTTTTCTGCAATCTGTAACAGTGCAAAAGGGACTGTATAAGATGTACGAAATTTTATTAGTAGTTTATTTAGTTGTGGCTTTAGCTCTAGTTGGAATGGTTTTAATTCAACAAGGTAAAGGTGCAGATATGGGTTCTTCATTTGGTGCTGGTGCATCAGGCACGGTTTTTGGTTCGTCAGGTGCTGGTAACTTTATGACAAAAACAACCACAAGCTTAGCAACAGTATTTTTTGTTTTAAGCATTGTGCTAGGTAACCTAACTGCAGGTCAAATTAAAAAGACTGACGAGTGGGAAAACCTAGAAGCAGCTCCTGCAGTGGAAACTGTAGTTCCTGTTGAAGAAGATGTTCCGGTAACATCTACTAAAGAGCAAAGCTCTGACGTACCGAACTAATTTAGCGTAATGTTATCGTTAAACGATTTATACTCCTCAAATAAATCATATGTTTAACAAATAAGCGAGAGCTTAAAAATGCGGATGTGGTGGAATTGGTAGACACGCCACCTTGAGGGGGTGGTGCTTTCGGGCGTGGGGGTTCAAGTCCCCCCATCCGCACCAAATTTAGAAACCAGTAACAGAAATGTTACTGGTTTTTTTGTGCCTGCAATTTAAATTGAATGTTATTTGTACTTTCTTTTTTAAAGGGCAATTAGTTATGTAGAATTTTGAATTATTTGTAAAAAAAACTAGAAATATTACAAATTTAGTTAACACTTATGAGTAATAAGCCGATAATAGATTTAGACAATAAAATAAGCTATTCACAATGGCTTCAGGCTTCTCTTTTCAAAATCTCAGCATAAGTAAAAAAATACATGCGATTACGAGTATTGCTGTCGTTGCATTTTTAGTGATTGTTCTGATCAACTATTTTGCTATGAATGATAATAGAATTGCACTTGATGAAATGGAAAAATCATCCTACAAAGTTGTTAAGTTAACATCAGCTAATGTTGGTATTTTAGAGAAGCTGGACGAACTTTACACCCAAGCCGTAACATTTGGTGAGCAAGATTTAGTCGAGAAAGCATCTGACACATACAAGCAACTTGAATTGAATATTATTGCGATAGAAAAAATAAATGCCTCTTACATTCACAGTGACACTAAAGAGCAGCTCGCAAATTACGAAAAAATATCAGCGACTATCGCAAATGGCATGGTAAATGGAACAGCAGATTTTAGTAAAATTCAACAACAAGCACAGAGGAAAACAGCGCTTTATAACGATGTCCTAGAAAAGTTTAAGGCAGCACAAGTCAAAGCTGACGATCGTTTTTTTGAACTTGTTGCAAGCACAAAGGACCGCTCTGATTACGCCCTTACGTTAATGTTAGTTGTTTCTATTGTATCGCTTATTTTATTGCTCTTTATGGCTATTTGGATAGCTAAGCGAATTGCTTCTTCGGCAAGTGATGCGGCAAATAATTTAAGCTTATTAGCAAGCGGTAAAGGCTCGCTAAGCACTAAATTGACAGTTAACTCTGAAGATGAAATAGGTCAAGTATCTATAAACTTCAACTCTTTTATTGGCATATTGAAAAAAACGGTGTTAGAAATTATCGCGGTTTGCGAACCGTTAATGGAAAACTCTACTCGCTTAGTGCAGGGGATGGAACAAGCGGAGCGTGCAACGACTAAATAAACCACTGATGCTGAGATTGTAAAGCAATCAATGGAAGAGATGAAACAGAGTGTAGGAGATATCTCTCAATCAGCTGCAAGTGCTTCTCATGCAGCGCAAACGGCTGAGAAAGAAGTTGAGCAAAGTAGAACTCAAGTACAAACATCAGTAACCGCTTCTCGTACGTTAAGTGATGAGATTAATCACGCTGCTACAACTATAAATAAATTAGCAGACGATACAAAAAATGTGTCGCAAATATTAAATGTTATTACATCAATAGCGGAGCAAACAAATTTACTTGCACTTAATGCTGCCATTGAGGCTGCCCGTGCTGGTGAGCATGGCCGAGGCTTTGCTGTTGTTGCTGATGAAGTTAGAGAGCTTGCATCGCGAACTGCTCACTCTACAAATGAGATTAGAGAGCTGTTGACTACTTTAACTGAAGCGGCTAACGAATCAGTTACTGCAATGACGACTGCAAGAGATATGGCTACAGATAATGCAACTGCAGCAGAAAAAACGGGCATTTCTATAGAGAAAATTGCAGAGCAAATGCTAGAAATAAATGGGATGAACTCACAAATTGCTGCTGCCACAGAAGAGCAAACATCAGTTGCTGCTATGGTTGTAGAAAACGTGACAAATATGCACGTATCATTTGAAGATACAATGGACTCGCTAACGGCTGTGAGGGATGTAGCTAAAAACCTTCATTACCTTTCAGATAAACTATTAGATGCCACAACTAAGTTTATCTCAAGCTACCGTACATCTGAGTATGAAGGTGGCCTAGATGACGATGCATCACCTTTAAACTTATCTGAGTTTCCAGAAGAGGGCGGAGCTGATCAGTACTCGTTTGAAATTCAACTAAATGCAACATTTGATAATATGGACTTTGTGTCAGGCCTTTACTTTTTTAATGAAGATGGCTTTACACGTTCAGGCCCATTTGTATTCAGCCCATTTAATACACCCAATGGCTTATTGAATGACGGAGTAACAGAATCATTTGGTGGTTACGGCGATTTTGAAATTAACCAAGAAACTAATTCTTACGCAGCCTACTTTAAAAGCTATGATTTAACTGACGATTTAACCGTTGGTGGTGGTCTTCGTTATTCAAAAGATGAAAAAGATGCAAATGCTATATTCCCATCATTTCCTACTCGTAAGTATGTAAGTGCAGATTTTGATGCAGTTACCTGGGATGTAAATGCATCTTATCAGCTTAGTAATAATATGAATGTGTATGGCCAAATTCAAAAAGGCCAAGTACACGAAAATGTATCTATGATGCTTGCGGTATTTGTGACTGATTACACTGATTTAGCATTACCGTTTTCAGACCCAACAGCAGGTGGCGGTTTCGTAACAATTGTAGAAAATGCGGGTCAGTCTAAAGCACAAGGTATTGAGCTTGAAACAACCGTCGCTATTACTGATGATTTTACTATTCGCAGTGCAGTTGGTTATTTAGATTCTGAAATAACAGAAGTGGCTGAGGGTGTACAAGGTATAGGTAAAGGCGATTCACCAGCACTTACACCACGCTGGACTGTCATGGTTGCACCTTCTTACTTTATGGATTTAGAGAGCGGCGCAACACTTGCGTTTAATGCTAATTATTCGTACCGAAGCGAAATGCAAGGGCAATCAGTTTATAACCAAAGTGAGACTATTGACTCTCGTGAACTAGTTGGTTTTAATATTTCCTACACTAATCCATATGGCGATATGGAAGTTACACTGTATGGTGAAAACGTTCTAAACGAAGTTTACGATGTTGGTCGTCTACAACAATCAGGTTTTGTTGGCGTAATGCGCAGTAATGATCGAAGTGAATTTGGTTTGAAATTCAAAAAAGATTTTGAGCTATAAACTAAAATCAAGTAAATGTAATTGAAGTTTATTTTGCATAATAAAGGCCGAATCATGCTGTGATTCGGCCTTTGTGTATTCAATAGTAAGGTTATTATTTGCATCGTTTAAATTCCTAATTTTAATTGCTGATTTAAAACAATCCACATCCCCATTTTTGAGTGTTTGTATTAACTAAAATGCGCCTTTTTAGTTTGTGTAAAGGCTAGGTTGTTCGCTACAATGGCGCCTCTTAATTGCCAAACGGACTCTGTAATGAAAATTCTTGCCGATCAAAATATGCCTTTAGTTGAGCAGTACTTTGCAGACTTTGGTGAGGTTGAGCGTTTTGATGGTCGTAAATTAACGCCTGAACAATTAATAGATGTAGATGTTCTTCTTACTCGTTCGGTGACAAATGTTAATCATGAACTTTTGGTACAAGCTGACAAGTTGAGCTTTGTAGGTACTGCCACAATCGGCATTGACCATATTGATACGCAATTACTGCATGATAGAAATATTGCTTTTACAAGTGCACCTGGTTGTAATGCGGTTGCTGTAGCTGAATATGTAATTAGTAGCTTATTTGCATTAAGCCAAGAAAATGCGCGTCCATTGTGTGGTCAAACAATTGGTATTGTAGGGATGGGCAACATTGGTACATGTTTGGCGCAAAAATTAAAAGCATTAAACGTAGTTGTACTGCTGTGCGATCCGATTAAGCACGAACAAGGCTTATTACAAGAGCATGTAGCGCTTGATGAGTTATTAGCGCAGTCAGATGTTGTTACTTTTCACGTTCCCCTTGTTAAAAGTGGCGAGCATAAAACACTGCACATGATGGGTAAAGAGCGTTTAAAGGCACTTAAGCCAGGAACCACGCTAATTAATGCAAGCCGTGGCGATGTAATTGATAACCAAGCATTACTTGAGGTAATGGAAGCTGGGGCTGATTTAGATTTAGTACTTGATGTATGGGAGAAAGAACCCAATATTTTAACTGAATTACTAGAGCATGTTCGTTACGCTAGTGTGCACATTGCAGGGCATACACTTGAGGGGAAAGCTCGTGGTACACAAATGTTGTATCAAAAACTGTGTCAGCTCAAAGGTGTTGAGGCGATTAAATCGTTGGATGATTTTTTACCAACACCAGCCATTACAAATGCAACTGTTACGCAAAGCCTTAATGAGCAAGATATTGCCCGTTTAGTGCATTTAATTTATGACGTTCGCCGCGATGACGGAATATTACTTCGTCGTCTAGAGAGCGACGGCTTTGATAGTTTACGTAAAAACTATCCTATAAGGCGAGAATTTAGCACTTTATTTCTACAAGGTGATAGCCCACAACTAGCAGCACTTAGCCAGCTTGGCTTTAGCATAGCTGAATAATTATTTAACTAACGATGTTGTTTTAATGTCGTTTATAGAGGAAGAAATATGTCGCAAAAATATAACGTTGCCGTACTTGGCGCTACTGGTTTAGTAGGCCGTCAAATCATTGAAACGCTAGCAGATCGTAAGTTTCCTGTTGATCAGCTTTTTTTACTTGCTAGCAGCCGCAGCGCAGGTGAAGATATAAAGTTTCGTGGTGAGACCATTGAAGTACTTGACGTTGAAGGCTTTGACTTTAGCCAAGCGCATATAGGTTTGTTTTCTGCTGGTAGCAGTGTATCTGAAAAATATGCTCCTATTGCTGCTGAAGCCGGCTGTATTGTAATCGATAATACATCGCACTTTAGAAATGATTTTGAAATACCACTCGTGGTGCCAGAAGTTAATGCTTCAAGCCTAGCTGATTTTAGAAATCGTAATATTATTGCTAACCCTAACTGTTCAACTATTCAGATGATGTTAGCACTTAAACCAATTTATGATGCTTACGGAATAGACCGTATTAATGTATCTACTTACCAAGCTGTATCGGGTGCAGGTAAAGACGCGGTTGATGAACTTGCAAAGCAAACAGCTAATTTGATGAATGCACGCCCTATGGATAATAAAGTATTTCCAAAGCAAATTGCATTTAACGTTATTCCTCAAATTGATAGCTTTGAAGATAATGGCTATACGCGCGAAGAAATGAAAATGGTAAACGAAACTCATAAAATTTTGGGTGATACCACTATTGCAGTGAACCCAACGTGTGTACGTGTTCCCGTATTTTTTGGGCACTCAGAATCAATTAATATTGAAACGCGCATGCCTTATGACTTTGAACACGTTAAACAACTTTTAAAAGACGCGCCTGGTGTCGAGCTAATTGATGATGAAGGTGACTACCCAACAGCAGTGTCTGACGCTAGTGGTAACGATACTGTGTATATAGGTCGATTACGTGCTGATATTTCTCATCCTCATGGATTAAACATGTGGGTTGTAAGTGACAACACTCGTAAAGGTGCTGCAACTAATAGCATTCAAATTGCAGAAGAGCTCATTGCCAATTACATGTAATAGTTAATTGCGCTAAACATGCCTTTGAAGCGGTAAACAGTAGTTGTTTGCCGCTTTTTGTTTATATGGCTTGTCAAATTTTTGCCGTTTAATTTTAAAAATACAAAAACTGATTGATAACACTCAATAAATTAATATTTATAAAGATGTTTTAAGGCATTTATTTTCAAGGTGTTGCGATGGATATTACGCTCTAACTGGTTTATAGTTTGTAATTGGAATAGAGCTTGCAATAAAAATAGATTGTAATAATAAATGCGAGTCAGTCATTTGGCTGATAATAGCAATAATAAACAATATTTATGCACTTAAGTTTTAGGTGTTTTATTAATATTTAAATATTAAAGGATCAGCATGCGCGGTTTAGCTACACTTATTATATTAGCGTCTGCATTGATAGTAACGCCAGTTTACTCTCAGGACAGTACCCAATTAAAGGGGCCTAAAGGCGTTGACTATGGTGCGCAAGGGCGATCAATTGGGCCAATTAAACCAACTGATACGCTTTGGCGTATAGCAGCTAAAGTGCGCCCAGACAATTCTGTCAGTATTTATCAAGTTATGCAGGCTTTGTATAACAAAAATCCCGATTCATTTTTAGAACAAAATCTTAACCACATTCAAAATGGTGCCTATTTAAAAATCCCTACCTTAGCCGAAATAAAAGCTGTAAATACGCAGCTCGCAAAGCAACGCTCTGAGCAAGATGATGCATTATGGGAAAAGAAAAAAAATGGCACGCTTACACAAAGCGAAATTAACTCAGCGCAAACAAAAGTAACTCAAGCGCGTAAAATTGATGTAGACGATGCTAAAAAAGAGATACAGAAAGAATTAAATGAAATAAAAACAGAGCAAGGTACTAAGCTAGTTGAGTTACAACAACAGTTTAAAAGCTCAGTTAGTAATGTAGAAGAGATTTTAGTTGAAAATAATAATCTTAAAAAACAGTTATCAGGAATATCAAAAGAGCTCGAAAACTTACGTTTGCAACTAGGACAAGACAGCGAAATTCAAAATCAGTTAAAAGAACTCATCGTTAAACAAAACGAGATTATTGCCCAACAAAAAAAACAAGAAGTAATACCAAAAGAGTCATTTTATTTTGGCTCATTATTTTCAAACCCCATAGTACTGGGCATGT
Organism: Pseudoalteromonas sp. Z9A6; assembly: GCF_011378805.1. Taxonomy (NCBI): domain Bacteria; kingdom Pseudomonadati; phylum Pseudomonadota; class Gammaproteobacteria; order Alteromonadales; family Pseudoalteromonadaceae; genus Pseudoalteromonas; species Pseudoalteromonas sp. Z9A6. The sequence continues at coordinate 9,758 of NZ_WTKZ01000003.1, read as the reverse complement.
TAATGTTTATTCCTGGGTTACTGATTATTTTTGCAATCGTTATGTTTTTACGCAAACGAGCAAGCAATCAAGAAGAGCCGCAAAACGATGATGACTTTTTACCACAAACCCCAACTTATACTGGCGATGATGATTTAGGCCCAAGCTTAAATGACGATCCAATTGTACCTGACCCTTTAGATGACTTGAGTGTTCAATTAGATGATAGTCTCGAAAGTGATATGTTGCCTAATGATGATTTAGACGACGGCTTAGATGATTTTTCTGGCGACGAAAATTTACTTGATCAGGATGAGCTCGAAAGCTTACTAAGCGATGACATTGTTTTTGATGATGAAAATACCGATGACGATGATGAGCTCGATATTTTTATGCAGCAAGGGTTTGATCAACCTTCAGATGAAAACGCTGAAGATATAGATTTAGACTTATCTGATGACTCAATTAACAATGATGAAATCCTAACTAATGACGATTTAGATAGCTTGTTTGATGAAGACGATAGTCTACCTGAGTTTGATGCACCGCAAACAAGCGAAGCTTTAGAAGATGACAGCTTAGAATCTCATGATGAAATGGCGGCTTTAAGTGAAGAGCTTGCAGATGAAGATAATTTTGATATAGATGAATTATTAGATCAAACATCAACAGAATTAGATACCTCAAATAGCACTTCAGCTGAACTTGATACAAGCGACGACTTTGATTTAGACGATATAGATAGCTTAATTGATGAGGCGAATGACCCAAAAAGTGATGTGGTAGATGACTCACTTGATGCAGAGTTACTCGACGAAGATGAACTTCTAGAAGAAAGCGACGACTTTGATTTAGACGACATAGATAGCTTAATTGATGAGGCTGCAGTTGATACTGCAAATGATTCATTAGTTGAGGAAAGTGACGACTTTGATTTAGGCGATATAGATAGTTTAATTGATGAGGCTGCAGTTGATACTGAGAATGACTCTTTAGTTGAGGAAAGTGACGACTTTGATTTAGACGATATAGATAGCTTAATTGATGAGACTGCGGTTGATACTGCAAATGACTCTTTAGTTGAGGAAAGTGACGACTTTGATTTAGACGACATAGATAGCTTAATTGATGAGGCAGCGGATGATACTGCAAATGATTCATTAGTTAAGGAAAGTGACGACTTTGATTTAGACGACATTGATAACCTAATTGATGAGGCAGCAGTTGATGCTGCAAATGATTCATTAGTTGAACAAAGTGATGGCTTTGATTTAGACGATATAGATAACCTAATTGATGATGAAGTAAAAAATTCAGATGTAAGAGATTCAGAAATTGATAATGCATTGGCAGACTCAGTTGAGGATTTAGCAGATGCTCAAGAAGAATTAAATGTTGATGATATTGAGTCGCTTGCTTCATCATTAAATGAAGAACCCGAGCTTGACGATGAGCCTGAGCTTGAAGAAGAGCCTGAACTTGAAGAAGAGCCTGAGCTTGAAGAAGAACCAGAGCTTTTAGCTGAACCCGAGCTTGTAAAAGAGCCTGCGCTTTACGATGAGCCTGAACTCGCAGAAGAGCCTGAGCTTGAAGAAGAGCCCGAGTTTATAGCAGAACCCGAGCTTGTAGAAGAACCTGAGCTTGTAGAAGAGCCTGAGCTTGAAGGAGATCCTGCGCTTTACGATGAGCCTGAACTGGCAGAAGAGCCTGAGCTTGAAGAAGAGCCCGAGCTTGACGATGAGCCTGAGCTTATAGAAGAACCTGAGCTTAAAGAAGAGCCTGAGCTTGAAGAAGAGCCTGCGCTTGAAGAAGAGCCTGCGCTTGACGATGAGCCTGAGCTTGACGATGAGCCTGAACTTGCAGAAGAACCTGAGCTTAAAGAAGAATCTGAACTTATAGATGTAACGGTTGATGATTTTTCAGATACATCAGAGTCGCTTCTTGATCCTGAAGATGCGCTTGAAGAATATACAGATGATACTTTAAAGAGCGTTGATGAGCTTTTAAATGAGCTACAACAAGCGACGGATGATGACTATATAGAAACACCAGATTGGTCTTTAGATCAGCTTGACGACGATCTTGAAGCAATAGAAGTAGATCTTGGTGACGATCCGTTAGCGGGCGACGATGACTCAGATCTTACAAAAATTGAAGAGCAGCTTGATAGCGATCTTATAACGCCAAGTGAAGAGTTAGATGAATATCCTGAACTTGAATTAGATGATGATCATTCATTATTGGAGAATGAACCTTCGTTTGAGCCGCAAGAACCTAAAGAAAATGCACCGAGTGAAGAAAATGCAGTAGCACTTAGTCAAACAGAGAAAGATCTCGCAAATGCGCTTTCTGAAAATGCTAACTTAGATAGCTTAGAAGATGATTTTGATGATGAACTATTAATTGATAATGACTTCTCTGAATCAGAAGCTAAGGTTAAAGACGAGTCGTTTGATGATGATTTACTGCAAGAAATTAATGACGGAATTGATTCTGTTGAACCAATTAGTATAGAAGAGGATACCAAACCTCTTAACCTTGATGAAGTTCAAGAAACACTAGAAAGTGAGTTGCCATTTACTCCCGAAGAATTACAAGGTGATGATTTAGACGGTGAGGCGCAGGGAGTCGCTTCCAGCCAAGCTGAGCAGGACTTATCAATTGCGCTTTCTGAAAATACTGATTTAGATAGTTTAGAAGACGATTTTGATGATGAAATTTTAATTGAAGACGATTTTTCTGACTTAGATGTTGAGTTTGACGAAGATACTTTAGAGCAAGCGCTAACTGATGAGTTATCAGACGATCAGCAAGAGCAAACAAATGCAGAGCGCGAAGCACAGTTAACAAACTCAGATGAAGCAGGTAGCACTGATATTAGCTCTGACGATGAACTTGATGAAGAGTTTATGTCAAATTTGACGCAAACTGATTTTGATTCATTACTTAGTGAGTTAGCGGAGCCTGAAGAATTAAGCGCTGAGGATAGCAGTGAATTTGATGTCGACTTTGACAGCTTGCTAAAAGAAGACTTAGAGGAAGATGACTCATTAACTACAAAAGAGCCACTTGTTGAAAGTAGTGATATTGAGCAACTTGATAATGATGAATTTGTAGATATAGATTCATTATTAGAAGAAAGTGAAGAGGCTGAACTTGAACACGAACCTTACACCGACGTTAATATGGATGTCGGTTTGAGTGAGTTTGATGCATTACTTGCTGGTGATAACCCAACCGATGTTGATGCTGAAAGTGGTGGCTATTCAGCTAAACTAGATTTAGCGCGTGCTTATATTGAAATTGATGATTTTGATTCTGCGCTCAAGGTCATTGAGGATGTCATCAACAAAGGCCCTGAAGAAGTTCAAGAAGAGGCACTTAGTTTAAAAGCGAAACTAAAATAACAAATTGTTTTAAAAAACCCTTAATTGGTCATACTAATTAAGGGTTTTTTATGGAAGTTAGTTTAATTATAACAAGGAAAAGCAACGCATTAATGAAGCGAATTTTATAGTATGTAATTGTTATAAAAGAATAATTTACATCGTAATTATTAAGTTATTTGATTCATTAAAATGATCATGTTTTTAATAAAAAGGGTATTACCGCACACCTCCTTTTATTGCGTCGAGAGATAGCATAAAATGCCGTGTTCATTAGCACAGTAGGTAAAGCAGTAATTATGCGAGTAGCACTTGGAGTTGAATACAACGGCGTACGCTATAGTGGGTGGCAACGTCAATCACATGTAAATAGCGTACAACAAGAAGTAGAAAAGGCATTGTCGCGTATTTGTAATCACCCAGTTGAAGTAGTATGTGCGGGGCGAACTGATGCGGGTGTGCACGGTACAGGTCAAATAATACATTTTGAAACTGAAGCTTCGCGTGACATGGTCGCATTTACAATGGGTATGAATACCTTATTGCCTAAAGATATTGCTATTCGCTTTGCACAACCAGTTGCTGTCGATTTTCATGCTCGTTTTAGTGCAACCGCTCGCCGATACCGCTATATTATTTATAACTCTCCTTTTCGAGGAGCAGTGTTAAGCGAAGGGGTTACGCATTTTCATCACCCATTAGATGAAGTTAAAATGCAGGAAGCCTGTCAGTATTTGATCGGGACACACGATTTTACATCTTTTCGAGCGATCCATTGTCAAGCGAATACACCGACTCGTACTATTCATCATTTATCGGTACAGCGCCAAGGGTGTTACGTTATTATTGATATTAAGGCGAATGCGTTCTTACATCACATGGTACGTAATATAACGGGGAGCTTGATGGATATTGGCATACATAAGCAACAGCCTATTTGGTTGAAAGAATTACTTGATTGTAAAGAGCGTGCTAAAGCAAGTGCTACAGCTAAAGCTGCAGGTTTATACTTGGTTGATGTCGATTATCCTGAAGAGTTTAATATTCCTAAAATGCCTTTAGGTCCATTGTTTTTACCTGACGCTGAAATTTAGTTATGGTTGTCGTTAGTGCTTTTTATGAACACTTTTAACTACTAAGACCAGTTTTTTATACCGCGTTAGTGTAATTCATGTTTTAATTGAAAAAATTTGTCTGCTAATTGCTATTGGCAGGCTCGCGACACAGAACAGCATTAAGAGAGTTGCAAATGAGTTGGCTAGAAAAAATCTTACCTAAAACGACAAAATCATCAGGTCGTAAAGAAATCCCAGAAGGTATTTGGGCTAAGTGCACATCGTGTGATTCAATTTTATATAAAGCTGAATTAGAAAAGTCATTAAACGTATGTCCTAAGTGTAACCATCATATGCGTGTTAGTGGCCGTAAGCGCCTGGAGCACTTTTTAGATGAAGGTGACCGTCAAGAGCTTGGCACACAACATGAGCCTAAAGACATTCTTAAGTTTAAAGATTCTAAAAAATACTCTGATCGTATCAGTGCAGCCCAAAAAGCAAGTGGTGAAAAAGATGCACTTGTAGCTATGAAAGGCCGATTAAAAGGTATTCCAGTTGCAGCAGTAGCATTTGAGTTCTCGTTTATGGGTGGTTCAATGGCTTCTGTTGTTGGCGCTCGCTTTGTTGATGCTGTTGATCAATGTTTAGAGCATAACATGCCGCTTATTTGTTTTTCTGCATCAGGCGGTGCACGCATGCAAGAAGCGCTTATGTCGCTTATGCAAATGGCTAAAACAAGTGCTGCACTTGCAAAAATGACTGAAAAAGGTCTTCCGTTTATTTCAGTCATGACTGACCCAACTATGGGTGGTGTATCTGCATCACTTGCTATGCTGGGCGATATTAACGTTGCGGAACCTAAAGCATTAATTGGTTTTGCGGGTCCTCGTGTTATTGAGCAAACTGTTCGCGAAACATTACCTGAAGGCTTTCAGCGTAGTGAATTTTTGCTTGAACACGGTGCAATTGACATGATTATTGACCGCCGTGAAATGCGCGATACCCTTGCACGCATTTTAGCTAAATTTATGAACTTGCCTTCTACGGAACAAGAGCATAGAGTAGCGTAAATTTCAGCTTTACTGATTACACGCTATGACAAAAAAAACTCCTAGCCAATCATCAAGCCTTGATGATTGGCTTTTTTATTTAGAAAGTGTTCACCCAGCTAACATTGCTATGGGCTTAGAACGAGTTGCTAATGTTGCTAACAATATTGGCCTGTTAAACACTCCAAGTAAAATTATTCTTATTGCCGGTACAAACGGTAAGGGCACCACAGCACGCTGCTTAGAGTCGCTATTGCTAGCGCAAGGTTTCAATGTGGGTACTTACGCATCTCCACATTTAATTCGTTATAACGAGCGTGTACGAGTTAATGGGGAAGAATTGGCAGACCAATTTCATATAGATGCTTTTCACCAGCTTGAGCAAGGCCGTAAAGACACTCCTCTGACTTATTTTGAATATGGTACTTTGGGTGCGTTGGCAATTTTTAAACGCTGTAACGTCGATTATGTATTACTCGAGGTTGGTTTAGGTGGGCGCTTTGACGCCACAAATATAGTCACTCCCTTTGCAAGCGTGATCACGACTATAGACTTAGACCATAAAGAGTACTTAGGTGATACCCGTGAGTTAGTGGCTTATGATAAAGCCGGTATTTTTCGTGAAAATACGCCCGCTATTATAGGGGATTTAAATATTCCTCACACAATGACTGATTACGGCAAAGAAATTAATGCCAATATGACGTTGTCGGGCAGTGACTTTATTTTTAAAGAAAATGCTGAGAGCTTTAATTGGCAATATAAAGAACATAATCTTGAAATAGATAAGCCAGCAATACCGTGTCAAAATGCAGCAACCGCATTAACCACGCTCAGTGTTTTAAACTTATTACCAAGTGAGCAAGTTATACGAAGTTGTTTAGCTAATTTAGTTGTCGAAGGGCGATTTCAACAGTTAAGTATTGAGCCTTTAGTCTTTACCGATGTAGCACACAACCCTGAGTCGGCGCGTTATTTAGCCAATAAGTTATCAAGCTATAAAGATAAAGGCTTTAAAATTCATGCATTAGCCGCTATGCTTGCTGATAAAGATAAAACGGGTGTACTTAAAGAAGTAAGTCACTTGGTCGATGAGTGGTCATTAGCGAGCTTAAGTGGCCCGCGAGGCGACACTGCAAGTAATTTACAAAATGCACTGCAGGAATTGTCTCATCATAATACTATTAATAGCTATGACAGTGTGGGACAGGCACTGAATGTAATTTTACCAGAACAACAAAGTGATACTATGTTGATTATATTTGGTTCATTTTTTACAGTTGCTGGCGCTATTAATTACTTTAAAAAATAGAGAGGATGTCGGTGAACTCAAGTTTTATTAATCGCTTAGTCGGAACAAGTATAGTGGTGATTGCAGCAATTGTGTTTATCCCTAATATACTCGATGGCGAAAAAGTGCATTATAAAGAAGGCTTTAAAGCGATCCCAGACCGCCCTGAGTTCAAAACAATCGATCTTCAAGAGTCAATTGATGAAAATATGGCTAATGCTGAGCCACTAAAGCAAGATGAAATTGAAGACATTCAAGCTGACGATGAAGCTTTTGAGCAGCAAAGCGCGAAGGATGAGAGTGATTACGCTGTGGAAGATAAAGTTGTTGAAGCAACTATAGAACCCAAAGCTACACCAATTACAAAAGCACCTGTTCAAGCTAAGCCAGAGCCAATTGCACCACGTAAAAGTGATGAAAACCTAACGAGTATGGCCTATGTTATTCAATTAGGTAGTTTTTCACATGTTGCAAACGTTAAAGCATTACAGGCTAAATTAAAGGCTGAAGGGTTTAAAACGTTTACTAAACCGATTAAAACCCCAAATGGGGCATTAACCAAAGTATTTGTTGGTCCTTCGCTTGATAAAAGTGAATTACAAAAGCAGCTCCCCCAGCTCAAAGAGCTTACTAAATTAAATGGTAAAGTTACGCAGTACGAAGTAACAAAATAAATAAAGGCTTGTATAACAAGCCTTTATTTATTTATTTATATTTTTTTTATCATTATCTTTATCTCACAATACCTAGACTAGAATGTTAATTTTTTGTATTAACTACAACCCAGTAATCTCCCGTTTAAACTTGCATACTAACGATGTTTGGGTATAGAATGCGCCCCAAATTAGCGACTAATTGGTTCTTATGATCTGGGTTGATTACGCCATTATTGGCATCATTGTATTGTCTACCATCATCGGTTTAATACGCGGCTTTGTAAAAGAAGCAATGTCATTAGCGGTATGGGCTGGCGCCTTTATCATCTCTAGCTTATTTTACCAATATTTAGCTTCCTTCCTAACAACCATTTCTGAACCCCTTTTAAGAAATGCGGCGGCCATAGCCATATTATTCTTTGCGACGCTACTGTTAGGCGGTTTACTAAACTACATTTTAGGTGAACTTGTACATCGTACTGGTTTATCGGGTACCGACCGTGTCTTTGGTATAGTGTTTGGTGCTCTACGAGGCGTGTTGGTCGTGAGCGCGTTACTCTTCTTTCTTGATGCTTTTACTGGTGCACCCAATACGCACTGGTGGGGCAATTCTATTTTGATTCCAGAATTTGGCTTTGTTGTTGAATGGTTCTTTTCGTACCTAGAAAACAACTCGAGCTTTTTAAATTCAGTAAACCGTTAATCGGCGAGGATAAATTACATGTGTGGTATCGTTGGAATAGTCGGAACATCCCCTGTCAATCAGGCGATTTATGATGGCTTAACTGTTTTGCAGCACCGTGGTCAAGATGCCGCGGGTATCATTACCATTGAGAATAATACGTTCAGCTTACGCAAAGCAAATGGCTTAGTGAAAGATGCCTTTCACACTCGTCATATGAAACGACTACAAGGTACGATAGGTCTTGGCCATGTGCGCTATCCTACAGCAGGGTCTTCAAGCTCATCTGAAGCACAGCCTTTTTATGTTAACTCACCGTTTGGTATAGCGCTTGCCCATAATGGTAACCTTACTAATGCAGAAGCTTTAAAAGAGCAGTTATTCTCAGAAGCACGTCGTCATGTAAATACAACATCTGATTCAGAAATCTTACTCAACATCATGGCACATGAACTAAGTAAATCTGATAAGTTGCATTTAGACCCTGAAGATATATTTACTGCGGTAACCGAGGTAAATAATAAAGTAAGCGGTGGTTATGCAACAATTGCTATGATTATTGGTCACGGTATTGTTGCTTTTCGCGACCCGAATGGTATCCGTCCACTTGTATTTGGTAAACGTGAGACTGCAAAAGGGACTGAGTACATGTTCGCCTCTGAAAGCGTTGCGTTAAAACCGGACGGCTTTGAGTTTGTACGTGATGTTGCCCCTGGTGAAGCTATATATGTTACAGAAGAAGGTGAATTTCATTCACTTAGTTGTGCAGATAAAGCATCTTACTCGCCGTGTATTTTTGAATTTGTTTATTTTGCTCGACCTGATTCAACAATAGACCGTATGTCTGTTTATGCAACACGCGTAAACATGGGCACAAAACTAGGCGAAAAAATTGCACGCGAATGGGCTGATAAAGACATTGATGTAGTTATCCCAATCCCAGAAACTTCATGCGATGTAGCACTGGAAATTGCACGTGTGCTTGATTTACCGTATCGCCAAGGTTTTGTTAAAAACCGTTATATTGGTCGTACATTTATTATGCCTGGTCAAGAGATGCGTAAAAAATCAGTGCGTCAAAAGCTAAATGCAATTGATCGCGAGTTTAAAGGCAAAAACGTATTATTGGTTGATGACTCAATTGTTCGTGGTACAACATCAGCACAAATTGTTGAAATGGCTCGTGAGTCTGGTGCTAAAAATGTTTACTTTGCATCCGCAGCGCCTGAAATACGCTTCCCTAATGTGTACGGTATTGATATGCCTTCAGCAGCTGAGCTTATTGCTCACGGCCGTGAAGTTGAAGATATTAATGCAAGTATTGGTTCTGACGGTTTAATCTTTCAATCGTTAAAAGATTTAATAGCTGCGGTTAGCCAAGAAAATCCTGAAATTACTAAGTTCGAAACCTCAGTATTTGATGGGCAATATATTACAGGCGACATTGATCAAAACTATTTAAACCGTATTGATGAGCTACGTAACGATTCAGCAAAAAGCACCCGCGAAAGTGCGATGTCTTCAAGTTTAGAGATTCACAACCAAGACGAAAACGAAGCTGATTAATAATTAGTTAATAAAAAGTCGTTACATAAAAAAAGGAGCTAATTAGCTTAATGCCGATCAGTTAAGAAAATGACCGGTTGACCGATCCAAACGA